>JBGCDW010000021.1:0-4308 GCA_045105775.1 Aureispira sp. | reverse complement strand
CTACGCCCTGTCCATCTAAACGAACAATACCTGGACGATCGCCATACTGTGTATTTACTTGTAAACCATCGTATTCTACATCATTGATTCTTGGAATCGCGGTGTAAATCTTAAAATTTCTTCGTCCTTGCAAATAGGGTGTTGCTTGACCTGCATTATTAGCAGAGCCTTGTAGTACACTATCTGGCTCAAATTTCTTGTACTCATTGTGTGCATACGCTACAGCACAGAAATAATAAGATTTGTGATTGATTAAGCCTTTCTCTCCTTTGGCAAACTGGTCTTCTGTTACCTTAAAAGTATGCTTGATTCCTTCATTCATGCCCTCTACTTCTATAGCAGGAACAGGGATGGTAATCCCTAAATCATCATCTGTAAATAAATCCCAATTGGCAATCTTGGAGACCCCATCATTCAAATCTGTTTGGAAAATCAAGCGTGCTTTGGTTTCGTCGTCCAATTGTGTTACCGATACATTAGGTTCTGAAACTTGATAAACTTTGTACCCTTGAAAATTATAGGTCGTATCTAAGTCTGGTAGCCCTAAACTATTCAAGGAGCGTAACGCTCCTGGAGATTCTTCATACCCTAATTGAAAATTATTAGAAACAACAGGATTGTACAAATTTAGAATAAGTTCTTCATCTAGCTCTACTACATCCACAAAGGGGGCATCGGGTCCATCTGTAATCTTGAAACAATTATCAAAAAGACTTTGCGCCAATACATCTGCCTGTATCAATGGTTTTAAGCTAGGACAAGGATAATCTGGAATGTTGGGTACCCATACTACACCTGAAATCATCTCATTGGTAGCACCGGGCTTTAATACAAATGGTCCAGAAGTGTGTAAGAAACGCTGATCCAAACCAGAAAGGCTCTCACTACACATTGACCATGCTCCTGGTCCTGTTTCATTGGGAAAAGAAGGGAATACATAGGACGTTGGTGCGGCCGTAGTATTGGTTGGGTTATAGCCATCTCCCTCGGCTGTAATGGGCGTACCATTGGGCCAAAAGCCCGAAATTAAGCGATAAAAGCCTAAAGCTGCTGATGGATCTCCCTTCGGGTCAGAAACACTATTAATGTGGTATTGGAAAGAAGATAATCCAATTTCATTGCCCGCCGAATCTAGGGGCCCTCTAAAGTAATCTACTCCTAAGGCTGGTATATTAAATCCATAACCAGGGAATTGCCCTCCCAAACAAGTGCTTTCATCTTCTGTATCTTGATTGTATACATATCCCAATCCTGTTGCCGTATCACAACCAATATAATCATCTGTTGGACATCCCAAAGCAGGATCTGTCCACAAGGAGAAATAGGTACTATTGAGTGCTAATTTATTCCTGTTTAGTAGTTTGTAACGATAAAAAGTCATATTATCAACCGCATCTGTAGAACTATAGGCAAAGGCTAACGCCTGTATTTCCATCTGCATGGGTTGTCCTGCTGTATGCCCGTGCAAGTTGCCATTGTCATTGTATACCCACCAAGTCATCTGATCGGCATAGATAGGATTGTTGTAATCAAATGCTCTATCTGCACAATTCAAAGACACCTCAATAATCGGATGATCGCCCTTGGCTGGATTATAAATACCATCCTTATCAAAATCCACAAAAGGAGCCAAGTCTTGATCGTAATCACGAATATCAAAGCCGTGAATTTCTGCAAAGAAAGGATTTCCTCTACCGGGCCAGCCTTTGAGACCTCTTGAAATTACACCCTGTACACCAGGATTTAGAGGATCCAAATTGTCTGCTCTTAAATCATCTATATCTTTACCAAACACTGTAAAATGTCGATCCCAACGCTCACATTCAATTTTTTCGATGGTACCCAAATCTGGATCTAATGGCCCTGTCCAATAGTCATTGCCACGGCTGCGATAGGTTTGGGCGGCAAGAATAAGATTACCGCCATCGTCATAAGCTCCTAACCAAATGGCTCCAGCAAACAAAGCCGATATTTCGGGCACTCCTGAATTGGGGGCTACATTGGGCACTACATAATGTGATTCTACACCATCCCACCAAATATCTCCACCTGCACGCAATCTGGCACGTACATTATTAATATCAATATCAGTTTGTGCAATAGAACCTGTACAATCTGCTCTAAATTTATTTTTTGGAGGAGTATTTTGTTGTTGTTGTTCTGGTGATAATTTTAATTCCTGTGCCTGTAGATTTATCGTAAATAAGAAGAAAACAAAACAAGTAATCCGAATAAAAAAGCCTGCCATTGCGATTAATTTGATAATTAGTAGAGTGATGTAATGCAAGTTTGGGATAAGATGAAAAACAATACTAAGTGAGGTTGTATTATCACTTAACTAAAGTAACCTTTTTTGTATAATTGGCCAAATCCTTTGTTCTTGGCTATAAAGGAAAAATGCCTTTTCCATAAATACTGGAAAAGGCACTTGTATAGTGATTCGTATTAAGATATGCGTCATACCTTAATACTATTTTTAGAGGTTCACACGCAAACTGAAAGCGTGATTTCCTGCAAAGTTTTTCTGTAATTCAAAGGCGTAATCAAACGCAATCTTCTTAGAAGAACCTTTCTTGAAAGGTACTTGTACAGAAAGTCCTGCTGTAAATCCGTTGCTAATGGTACTGGCACTTTCCATATCATACATCAATCCTTCGTAACGGAATGCTGCACGCAACATCAACATTTCTCTAAATCCATATTCCAAGCCGATACCATACTGGTCGCGGGCAAAAGAGTTGGCAGTAAACATTGCATTCAATGATAAACGATTGGTTTTGCCCTGACGATTTTCTGTTTCTCCAGGAAACCAGAAATCGTAAGAAGCGCCAATATGCAATAAAGAAGGCAATTCAAAACCAGCTACACGTTGCTCTACCGAAAGAGAAGTGGTTCCATTAGGTGCCGTACCCACAAAAGAGAGGCCATCGCCTTGGAATTTCATTTTTGTACCAATGTTACGCAAGGCCAAACCAAACTTGATTTGCTTATTTGCTCCTGTTACATACTGTACGCCTGCATCAAAAGCAACTCCTGTAGCGGCTGCATTAGCAATAGATTCAGAAACTACACGAACTGCCAAACCTACAGAAATTTTCTCATCACCTTTTTCATCTCTAAAGATATGGCTATAGCCTAATCCAATATTAAAAAAGGAAGGACTGAAGGTAGTGATACCTTGTGGCTGACTAGTAGTCGTTAATGGAATATCTCCAAAATTAAAGGCCATCAATGTTACTCCAATGGCTCCATTTTTTCCAATTTTTTGACCCAGGCCACCAGCAGTCATGCTCATGCCTGTTCCTACCATATATTGGGTATGTGAAACAATCACCTCTGTAGAGCTTCCCATACGGCCAATTCCAGCAGGATTAAAACGCATTGCTTCTACGCCTGTAATGCTAGATACGACCAAGCCATTGAGTCCTGCCGAGCGTGCCCAAGGATTGAGTAATAACTCATAGGCACCCGCTTCACCCTGTCGATCTGGATTTCCTGCCCATGAGCTTTCTGGTAGCAAAAATGCTCCCAGAAACAATATAACAACAATAGATTTAAGTCTATTCATGGTTTATTATTTTTGATAAGTGGGGTTCCCTTTTATACTCTTAATAGGAAGAATAAAAGGGAACACCCGCTCTTATTTGTTGTCTACAATACAATTATAAGCGTTGAGCATCAAAGGCTCTATTGATAATAAAGCTCTTCAATACTCTAGTACCAACGCCCTCTACTCGAACATGGATAAGATATACACCACTCGCTACTGGTACTGAAGCATAGTTTTTCAAGTCCCAATCTAGTGAGGTTGTAATTTGCTCCTCACTATCAGGGCCATTCGTACCAAAACCTACTCGACCTATACCGTTCCGAGAACCACCTGTCTCAGCAGTATTGCCATAAGGTTGGGACACTTTATACTCTCGAACAAAACGACCATCCAAAGAATAGATTCTAACTTGACAATCTGCGGGTATGTTGACAACCTTAACCACATTGTCAATCTCTGTCACCTCATACTCTGAGTAGCCATAATACGGATTGGGCACTACACGCAACAAATCCAAGGCACTCTCTGCTGTACTCTGTGATTGTTTGGTCGGCGCAAAGCCATCCATTACAAACTCATACAAGGGATAGCCCAAGTTTTCGTTCGTCCCTTCTTCTTTCTCATAAGGACGATTGACACGCAACTTCACCGTCAATTCGGTGGGGGGGATCTCTCCCATATCTCCTTTCATCGCTACACCTGGTGCCAACAAAGACATCGATGCCCAGGTTACGTCCATACTTGGTACGATTCGGTTG
>JBGCDW010000020.1:0-6232 GCA_045105775.1 Aureispira sp. | reverse complement strand
AGCACTGCTATGAACTAAATGCGCTAGGACTTTTGTACCTTTTAGGTACAACCCACGCAGATCGCTTTGCGAGTGCCTTGATTGATGAAAAAACCTTACTTTTTGTCTCTGTACAACTCCAGTCGTGATAATGTCTATTATAAAACCAAAATTTTACAGACAAAGTGATTGGATTAAAACAAGTTCCCCTGTCACTTTTAGAAAAAAACAATTATGAAAATTACCATTATCAATAGCAAAGGACACTGGAAAAACGGTTGGGTTAGTTCAGAAACAGATCTTCAGTCCTTGATCGCTTCTCTTGAACGTAGTAATTGTATAGTAGATACTTTTGAAGTGAATAGTGTAGCATCCTTAGAAAATCTATTACAAGATATAGACCCTAGCACCCTCATTTTGCCCAATGCCTATTATGTAGACCAACAGGAAGGCAGCGAAGAAACCGTTTGGATGGTAGATATAATCGAGGCACACAACCTTCCATTTATAGGCTCTGATAGCCGCACCCTTCAAAACGTTTTACAAAAAGATGTCTGTCAAGCTATACTACAGCAACACCAAGTGCCCATTCCTGTATTTACCACGCTTACGCCCGCTGATTTTGGCAATGAACACAGCATTTTGGAAGCAAGTGCCTTGACTTATCCTGCCATTATCAAACTAACGGCTGAATCTGGCAGCATGGGAATTGATGACACCTCTATTGTTCACAATCAACAGGAGGCGGTTGTTCAAATACAAAAAATGCTACAACAATACCAACAAAATGTCATTGTAGAAGAGTTTTTGGCTAGTAATGATATTACCATCAGCTACTTGCAGGATCCCAATGGGGAAGCCAAATTGCTCACAACTTGGTATTTGGTTGCCAATAAACCTGGTGTGAATTCTGTTCTAGGGCACAAAGAACGCTTTATGCTTTGGGGAGGGGTTAAGCAAATGGCTGAAGTCAAAGACGAAAAAATTCTAAGACAAGTGGAAGCCATTGTTCCAAAAGTTTGCCATATTCTAAATATTAAGGACATTACAAGAATAGATGGCCGATTGGATCAACAGGGTCAATTGAGAATTTTTGATGTGAATGGTTTTCCTGCCCTGTGCTTTCCCGAAAGTGTGGGCGTGCATCAAATCATTTCGTGCTTTCCAGAATACGAGCCTGCCGATTTGTTTGATGCCTTAATCAATAGCATGGTGCTCAGTGCGGCCAATCGCTACCAAATACCTGTTCCTAAAAAAATACAGCAGCACAACTTTTTTACCCTCAATACTATGAAGCGTGTTACTGTTTAAGCTTCATACACTGCAATAAATCATGAACCTACACGATTATTACCATAATCTCCATTCCAGCCGATTGTTGTTTAGAAAACTCACTATAGAGGACGCGGAAAGTTGGATAGAGTTTTATGAGAACAATCCTAGTCTTCCCTATCTAGGTCTTAATTTGAATAGAACCAAAGAAGCCATGGCCAGAGCTTGGGTAGATTCTCAAATCGCACGCTACCAACAAAATGAATTTGGACAATTGGCACTGATTGATAAAGCTACAGGGAATTTGATTGGCACCAGAGGTTTTCGTTGGGCCGACTACCAAGGGCAGCACTATTTGCATTCTATGGGTTCTATCAAGCCTGCTTATTGGCGACAAGGTTTTGGCTCAGAGAGTGCCGCCTATTTGTATGATTTTATTTTTCGGCATACGAATGAAACGCACATTTTTGCTCGATGCCACCTCCACAACAAAGCTTCGCAAGCAAATTTAGCCAAATTGGGTTTTGTACAACAAGAGCAAATCCAGTTGCCCAACCGAACCATTCATACCTGGCTGCTAAACAAAAAAACTTGGGCAGATAAATCTCGCACGCCTATTAAGTAGGCTCAAATGAGTTGTCAGGCACTTTGAACGTTCCTGACAATTCATCCAAGTTCAAATGACTTTGCATAGCCTGAAAGGCTGCTGAAAAGGGCGCATCTATACACAACGGTTGCTGGCTGTATGGGTGTTCCCATTTTAGTTGTTGGGCGTGCAGCATCATTCGGGTTAGGCCAAATTTTTCTTTGAGTAGGCGGTTTTGCTTGTTGCAGCCGTGAGGGCGATCGCCCAAAATGGGGTGACGCAAGTGGTTGCAGTGCTTGCGTATTTGGTGATAACGCCCTGTTTGGGGACGTGCTCGTATGAGGCTATAACGCGAAGTAGCAAACTTGCCCGAAGGCCAAGGCATTTCCGATTGCTGCACCAATTCAAAGCGTGTCAGGGCTTCTTGTTCCTTGCCTCTATCATTGATTAAGGGCTTGTCTGCCACTATCTGGGCAGGAAAATAGCCTCGCACCAAAGCGTAATAGGTCTTTTGGGTGCTTGGCAATTCCCATTGCGCTTGGGCGGCCTTGGTGGCCTCGGCACTCAAGCCAAACAACAACACCCCCGATGTTTTGCGATCCAACCGATGTACCAAGTGAACTTGCTGCCCCAATTGGTCGCGCAAGAGCTGTAGGGCAAATTCGGTGGCCTCGGCAGCTATCTTGCTGCGATGTACCAATAAGCCGTGGGGCTTGTTGATGGCGACATAGTGCTGGTCTTGGTAGAGGATTTGGAGGGGCATTTGGTGGGATTTTTCTATCTAATTCTAAATCTGTATCTTTATAAATGTTCTAACAAAGATAAATTAAACGCCTCATACTTTATGCATTGTACAAAAATAGCCTTGAAGGTATACAAACAATTTGTCTCTTCTATTATCAAAAATGTTATTCCTATTAATTTAAGACACAAAGAAATAATAGGCACTACACAAGATGATCCTTTTGATAATTGGGTACAACAAGAGTTAGAGGCTACTCTAGGCATAGAGTATGAAATTTACAATACAGGTAAATTACAAACTCCAGACTTAATTATTAGGCACAAAATAACTAAGGAAATTCTTTGTATAGAAGTCAAAAAATTGACTCAAAAAAAGAATGGACAAGACCCAAGAGGATGGACAATTGATTACAATAGTAGTTTACCTTGTGGCAAAACTATAATTCAAGTAGGTGAAGAAAGTATAATTGTGCCGCTCTACTATTTGTTTGCCTTGCTAGATTCTAACAACAAAAACATAGTTACTTTAATAATACTTGACGGTGATTTTTTAAACTATGATTTTGAAATTCATAAAGAAGCAAAAACCAGCAACTACATGGAATACAACCACGGACCTTATGCAGAAGGCTCTGTGAGACATAGAAAAATGTATGTATATCCAAATCCACTAAATTCTAAATTGAGCTTTTTTCACCTTAAATATACATTTGTTGCTAAAAAACATGAATTAGAAAAATTGCATGATAATTTTAATATAACTGCTGAAATCATCCGAAGAGATAAATTTAAGAACTCTTTTCATTTTCTAGTAAAGAATGACTATTCTGCCCTATCAGAAGATGCAACACCACCTCCTATTATTGAAGGAATTTTTGATTCTCTCAAAAACCGAAAAAGTAAAAACCGTAACTTAACATCTCCAAAAATTCCAAAATAATTTTAAATGAATAACTATAATTTTTTAGGTCTATTTACAGGAGCTGGTGGGCTAGATTTAGGTTTTGAAAACGTAGGCTTTAATCATATAGAGTCTAATGAAATTTTGCCTTATGCTGTAGCTACCTTAAAAAAAAACCGTCCCTCGTGGAGTATAAAAGAAGGAGATGTTCGCGGCTACACCCCCAAGTATAAAGGAGATATTGATGTGTTATTAGCAGGTTTTCCATGTCAAGGTTTTTCTTTGGGTGGCAAGAGAGACCCTAAAGATATAAGAAATACATTATACAAAGAAGTCATTAGAATTGCCAGCATTAATCAACCACGGGTCATAGTTTTAGAAAATGTTCTCAATATGCGAACTATGATTCATCCAGAAACAGGTAAACCCTTCGAGAAACAAATCAAAGAAGAATTAGCATCTATTGGTTACTCTACTGTATCAGATTTTTTTAAAGTTTGTTATCATGGTGTCCCACAAACTAGGAGGCGATTTATCTTCGTGGCTTTCAGAAATGATATTCCGTCTTACTTCTCTATGCCTAAATTAGAACCCATAACAACTGCAAGAAACTTTGTTTTAGAACTAGGAGCAAACGATAAAGTCGTATTACCTAATCACAATCCAATTTGGGGGTTTAAAAGTTATGCCCACAAAGAAACTTATGCATCTTATAACGATGAAACTGTAATACCTGTTAGGTTTAGTCGAACTGCATCAGTAGGTAATCCTGTTAGAAGTCTTGATGACCCTTTCCCTGCTATTGACACTGCAACGGTCTGGGGTTGGGCTAAAGGAAATGTTATGGCCAAACGAATAGAAAAAAATAGAAAAAATGACAAGTATGTTAGAAATCCTAATTCTACAGCTAAATTATGGAGAATTTCTGCTAGCAGATTAAGATCATTTACAGCTAGAGAATACGCTCGTTTACAAACCTTTCCCGATGAATGGGAATTTATAGGTAAAAGTAAAAGAGAGATTCAACTACAAATAGGAAATGCAGTTCCCGTTATATTTGCCGAAAGATTAGCCGCTTGTATTTTAGATGCTCTTCTAATTATGGATAAAAAAAAACAACAGCACTATACACAAGGTGAACAGTTAAAAATCTTCTAACAATACGCCTCCCTCAACGCCTTCAACTCCTCTTGCAGACGCAGACGAAACTTAGATTTTTCGGCAGCATCAAGAGCTTCACAACAAGCATCCAATTGATTTAGCTTGGCATAACAAACCGCCATATTTTTATACGCATAAGCATTATCCGAATCCAAGGACAAGGATTTTTCTACGGCTTCTAAAGCCAATTCGTATTCCTTTTCGGCAATGAGTAAGGAAGCTTTATTATTATACGCATAAGCATATTGGGGGTTGGCTACAATCACCTTCTCAAAATACTCCATAGCCTTGGTGTAATTTTGAACATTGAGATAGATAAAGCCCATATTGTTGAGCATGTCCACATTGTTGGGGAAGGCATCGAGGGCTTTTTTGCCATAATACACAGCTTTTTGGGTATTGCCTGCCGAGCTGTAGAGGTTGGAAATAATAGGATAGGTAGCCGTATAAGTAGAATCTAATGCAAGGACTTGCTCGTGGTACTCAATGGCCACATCTATAAGGCCTTCGCTCTCGGCTACGGCTGCTAGGCTGTGCAATGCCTTGACATTGGCAGAGTCTAGGGCTAGTGCTTCATTGGCGTATTGTAGGGCTGTTTGCATGTCCTCTTGCTGCACATAGCTGCTGCTCAAGGCCGCTTTGACCAAAGCAGGTTGTTGGGTTTTGGGCAAGGCTTTTTCTAGGTGAACAATGGCCTCGGCTGCCTTCTGTTGCTCCTCGTACAACAAGCCCAAATCTTGGTGGGCGGCACTTTCATTGGGTGCCAAATCTAGTACTTGTTGGTAGTATTCCATGGCCTTATTCGTTTGGCCTTGCTCTTGATAGATTACTGCCAAATTATAATATGTAGCCAAGTTGTTGCTATCTAAGGCCAAAACTTGTTCGTTTAGATCAATCGCTTCTTGATATTGTCCTTGTTCATACGCTTCTTCGGCGGCAGCACTTTGTTTTTTTACGTTGTCTTGACAGGCTCCCAAGAGCAAGCCACAGCAGCCCCATAGCACTAGATTTCTTTTCATTCCTTAGTTTTTTAATTGACGTTGATCGGCATTCTAAAGGCTACAATAACCCTACCTTAAAGTGTGATTGGTTGTTTTATTTTTATGTTAATAAAAATTGTCAAAAAAATAATTTCCCTAGTGTGTGGGGAGCACGATTTGCTCATTAATATATTCAACCAATTGTTGAACCCCTTCGTTATTCATACTACAAAAATCCAAGGGTATAGGATAGCCAAATACACTCAAATTACACGTTGGCGCATCGTGGTAGGCCTGCCGTGGTGGCATTGTACTAAAATCATCAATTTGTAATGCCTTGCTAACAATGGTGTCTAACACTTCTTTTGTTATTGTAGTGGGATGATCTTTTTCATAAACACCACCTTTTCTCACAATGTTGCCATTGCCAAAAACAGTTACTACATAATTATATTGAGGGTTGGCAATATTGTGCTTGGTAACAGAGATAGATACCATTACATCCTCATCTGTATACTTTTTCATTGTTTCTTGTTTATTCATTGATGTACTATTCGTTGCATTGCTTTTGGCCTTAGGATTAATCCCCAGACAAGAATTAAGTGCCAT
>JBGCDW010000019.1:0-12340 GCA_045105775.1 Aureispira sp. | reverse complement strand
ATGTCGCTAATGAAATCTAATTTTGCCCTACTCATCGTTAAAAATTAGCTCCATAGCGCTGCTATGAACCAAATGCGCTAGGACTTTTGTACCTTTTAGGTACAACCCACGCAGATCGCTTTGCGAGTGCCTTGATTACTTTGTGAGCTCGCCTATGGCTCGGTTAGAATCAAATTATCACTCATTATCAACACAACTCCATTTTTAAACAACTTCATAATAAGAATGTACAAAGATAGAGGTATGAGCAATCGTGTCTCTGTCTTTGTTTTTTTTAAGATGCCCTAAAAAGCCCGTTTCTCTCGCTTCAAGGCTCCCATCATCCAAAGCAATACAGAAATAACAATATAACAAAGGATAATCAAACTCAGAGCAGCTCCCAATTCAAACAACAACAAACACAGTATAATGACGACAATAAACGATACACGAATTTTGTTGCCTTTCCAAGTCAGTGATTTGAACTTGAAGCTGAACATGGGAATTTCTGCAATCAGCAGATAAGAAAGAGCAAAAGCAATCGGAATCAACACCCTTTCATTCACAATTACATCGTGCAAGTTGCGAATATTGTTGTGCGCCATCAATAGCAATCCTAGTACAAAAATAGTACAGGCGGGGGTGTTCAAACCTACAAAACCCTCTGTTTGGCGCGTATCCAAATTGAATTTAGCCAGTCGCAGACAAGAGAAAATAGTGACCGAAAACCCAAGCAAACCTATAAAAGTAGCAGGATCCTCAAAGTTGATTTGGCTAATGCCCTTGGCCTCATTAATCATATAAAAAAGCATCATACCGGGAACTACCCCAAACGAGACCATATCGGCCAAAGAATCCAATTCTCGTCCCACAGGAGAATTAACCTTGAGCAAACGCGCCAATAAACCATCAAAATAATCGGCCAGTAAACTAATGGAAATAAAAATAGGAACCCAATGTATTTGATTGGTAAGAATACTCAACAAAGCCAAACAACCACAAAGTAGATTGGACAGTGTAACGGTATTGGGAATGTGCTTTTTGATCATAATGTATTTTTGAACGACATCTTACAGTGTGTGGGCATGGGTGTAAGATGGGCTCAATACGCCCATATTACGCCCATACTGTTCTTCTAACCAATATTTTCGACTAATAATTCCTGTTCATCTGAAGCAAACAAAGGAAAATTAGCCATGTACTCATTTATTTCTGTACGCACCTGCTGGATATTATCTTCATCCTCCACTCCTGTCAATACTCTATCTATCCAATCAACTGTACGCAAACAATCTGCTTCTTTGAAGCCACGCGTAGTAATTGCAGACGTACCTACACGCATTCCAGAAGTCACAAAAGCGGCCTCTGTATCAAAAGGCACCATATTTTTATTCACGGTAATATCTGCCTTGATGAGTGTGTTTTCAGCAACCTTACCCGTTACATTTTTAGGCCGCAAATCAATCAACATCAAGTGATTGTCTGTCCCTCCAGAAATTACCTTGTATCCGCGCTCTACAAATGCCTTGGCCATAGCTTTGGCATTCGCAGCTACTTGTTTTTGGTAATCAATAAAGCTGGGTTGTAATGCTTCGTGAAAGGCTACTGCCTTGGCAGCAATCACATGCTCTAGCGGCCCACCTTGTGTACCAGGAAATACAGCACTATTAAGTAAAGTGCTCATTTTCTTAAGATTGCCACTCTTAATCCAGCGCTTTCCAAAAGGATTCTCAATATTCTCCCCTACCAAAATCATCCCTCCACGAGGACCACGCAAGGTTTTGTGAGTAGTGGTGGTCACTACATGACAATGCTCCAATGGATTTTTGAGCAATCCAGCAGCAATCAAACCAGCAGGATGTGCCATATCACACCACAAGAAAGCTCCAATAGCATCAGCAATGGCTCTAAACCGCTCGTAATCCCACTCTCTAGAATACGCAGAAGCTCCACAGACAATCATCTTAGGTTGTTCCTTTTTGGCGATCGCTTCTACCTTATCCATATCAATCAGCCCTGTATCGGCCTCTACTCCATAAAAACAAGGCTCGTACAACTGCCCCGAAAAATTGGCACGAGATCCGTGGGTCAAGTGCCCACCATGTGCCAAATCAAAGCCCATTACCTTGTCTCCTGGCTTTAGTGCCATCAAGTAAATTGCTGCATTGGCCTGTGCCCCAGAGTGTGGTTGCACATTGGCATAAGAAGCACCATACAATTCGCAAGCACGATCAATAGCCAATTGTTCTACTTTGTCCACCACTTCACATCCTCCATAGTAACGTTTTCCAGGGTATCCCTCTGCATATTTGTTTGTCAAACAAGTGCCCATCGTTTCCATTACTTGACGACTCACAATATTCTCAGAAGCAATCAGTTCAATACCAGCACTCTGGCGGTTCCATTCTTCTTGAATGAGGCTCTGAATAGCAGTATCTTTCAGCATAGTTGAATTTCTTTTAAGATAAAATTTATGGATAATGAAGCTATTTAAGGTTCTAAAAAGTAAAGAATAAAACCTTTTGCTTAGAAATTATTCCAAAGGTACAAAAACACTATCCAACTTCTTATTGATGGGGTTTAAAAAAACGAGGCTTCAACAAATTGCACAAACCTTTTTACATTCAAATTGTTTATTTTATGTATTTAATTCATCAAATAAGGCATTCCTGATAATTCTTTGCAATTATTACCAGAAGCAATAAGAAACTGCTTTTGAATTGGTATATTCAAGCTATCAGAACTATTGCTATTTATATAGAGAACAATCATTCAACAACCAATTACAAACAATATGAAAAAACGTGACTTTTTAAAAACTGGTGCTTTGCTCACTATGGGTGCGGTTGTAGCTCCTTTGGTTGGCTGTAACAATAATACGCCAACCCAAGAGGAAGAAAACCCTCAAGAACCTGTAAAAGCAGACCCAATTATTTACAAACTGCCTGCTCTTGGCTATGGCTTTGATGCCTTGGAACCACATATTGATGCCCGTACCATGGAAATACACCATGGCAAGCATCATGCTGGATACACCAAGAAACTCAACAAAGCATTGGAAGGTTCGGATAGAGCTAGTGAGGATTTAAGAACGATTTTTGCCAATCTTCAGGACAAGGATGAAGATACTGCTGTGCGTAATAATGGAGGAGGTTTTTACAATCACAAATTGTTCTGGGAAGTAATTGGTCCCAACAAAGGTGGACAACCTACAGGCGATTTGGCTACGGCTATCGACCAAAGTTTTGGTTCTTTTGAGAATTTTTCTACCACCTTCAAAGATGCGGCTTCTTCGCGCTTTGGCTCTGGTTGGGCTTGGCTCATCAAGGGCGAAGATGGTAAACTCGCTGTTACCGACACGGCCAATCAAGATAATCCTTTGATGAAAAACTTGGCAGAAAAAACAGGTAGCCCAATTCTAGGTTTAGATGTTTGGGAACACGCCTACTACCTCAAGTATCAAAACAAACGTGGAGAATACATCAACTCCTTCTTTGATATTATCAATTGGGAAGCCGTGGCAGCAAAACTAACTGCATTGTAATTTTCCATTTTCATTATAACAGATGTTCAGAAATCTCTATTGGCACCACTGCTGGTAGAGATTTCTTACTTCTTGGAACTTTTTGGCAGGAGTTGTTATTGGGCTTAATATCAATAATTTTTAAAATTCACCATCATGCACCAAATTATACCTTATACCCCCCAATACCAAAATGCTTGTATGGCTATTTTTGATAGCAACTGTCCAACTTATTTTTTGCCCGAAGAACGGCAGCCATTTTTAGATTGGTTGCAAACCGATGAAGCATTGACTGGGCGTTATTTTGTAGTGATAATTAATGATAAAGTACTGGCCTGTGGAGGTTATTTCCCCCGTACAGACCAAGCGCAAACAGGTTTGTCTTGGGGAATGGTACATCAAGACCATCACAAACAAGGGATCGGCTCTATACTCACCAAATTTCGTTTACAAGCCCTTGCCAAAGAATTTCCTAATTGGCCCTGTTGTATTAACACTTCACAACATACCCAAGCCTTTTACCAACGCTATGGTTTTGTAACTAAATCTTTGATTTTGAATGGTTTTGGCAAAGGGCTGCACGATTATTGTATGATTTATCAACCTTAAGATTCTCCTTAAAATTTTGTAAAAGTCTTTTTCCTTCAACCATTTAGCACGGTTATTTCTTTATCTTAGAAAATGAAATCAAACAGTAATTTGGAAAGGTTTTGTTAGCGATTTTTTTAAAATCCTGTTAAGAACCATCAAAACAACAACTCCAATCCACCAACTGTCGTTTTACAAAACAAGTACATACCTGTACATTAGGTATTTGAACTTAAATATTCCATTTATATACCAATACAAAATAAAAATCTCTCATGAAAGATAATCTGTTATCCTTGATTGTAGCCAGTGTTTTAGGGGGTGGTATAGCACTCGGCGGTTCTTACTTATTGCAAGAGGGTACTCCTGTTGCCCCTGTTGTTGACCAAACAGAACAAACCACACCCGTTGCCACCAATCCGCCCAAACTCGTGAATAACTATGGTTTGGCAGATGCTCCTAATAGTTTTGCCGACGCAGCCGAACGCGCTATGCCCGCAGTAGTTAATATTACTTCTATTACGCAACGCGAAGCACGCACAGAACGCGAACGCCGCTACTATCAATTTTTTGGCAGTCCTGGGCCATCTAAATCAACTGGTTCAGGGGTCATTATCAGTGATAGAGGCTATATTGTTACCAACAATCACGTTATCAAAGGTGCCACAAAAGTGGAAGTTACCTTGAGTGACAATCGTTCTTACCAAGCAGAAGTAATGGGAACCGATCCTTCTACCGATTTGGCAGTGCTCAAAATTAATGGTGATCGTCTTCCTGTAATTGATTTAGCCGACTCGGATCAAGCGCGCATTGGCGAATGGGTATTGGCTATTGGCAATCCTTTTGAGCTTACTTCCACGGTTACAGCTGGAATCATCAGTGCCAAAGGACGTGATATTAGTATTTTGAATGGCCAATACAGTATTGAGTCTTTCATTCAGACTGATGCGGCAGTTAATCCTGGCAACAGTGGTGGTGCATTAGTGAATGCCAAAGGTCAATTAATTGGTATCAACACAGCCATTTATGCTCCTTCAGGTACGTATGCAGGCTATTCCTTTGCCGTCCCAATCAATTTGGTAAAAAAAGTAATGCAGGATTTGATTGATTACGGAGAAGTACGCCGTGCATTTATGGGCATTATGATTCAGAGTGTGGATAATGACATGGCCAATGAACTAGATTTGGCTGTAACAGAAGGGGTCTATGTAAGCGATTTGATTGAAGGAGGCGCTGCTATTCAGTCCGATTTGGCTACAGGTGATGTTATTACAGGTATCAATGGTATCAAAACCTCTACCGTTTCCAAATTGCAAGAACAAATTGCCAGTAGAAATCCAGGGGAGGATATTGTGGTAACAGTGGATCGTAGTGGGAAAGAAAAAGATATTACCGTGCGCTTGCGCACGCGCGATGAAGAATAACTTCTTCCTTTTGTTATAAAGATTAGAAAAGAGGTATAGCTAGAACAGCTCCAATGAAGCAACTACTAGCATTTAAAATGTGCAACTCTATCAGAGTTGTGCATTTTTTTATTTAAATGCGATACAACTCCACCAAAAATCAATACTTTTGTAGCACGATTTGCTCCCACAACTTACCAGCCCTATGCTACTCTATCTGCTGTTTACTTTTTACAGTTTATTTTTAATTGGTCTTTCCTATTTCTATGGTCGTCAGGCCGATAGAGAAGCATACCTTATGGCTGGGCGCAATCGTCCAACCATACATATTCTAGCTTCTAAATTTGCAAGTGCTATTGGAGCAGGCACCTTAGTTCTTTACACAAGCTATGCCTATAATTTTGGCACAGCAGGCATGATTCCTTTATTATTGGGCATCTCTGTCGGGTATCTTGGTTTTGCATTTTGGGCAGCCCCCAAAATCAAGCGTTTTTCTATAGGCCAACGCTTCTATACCCAAGGCGATTTAGTGCGTTTTATAACCATTAATGAAAATAGTAAACGCCTAACCAACAGTTTAACTATTGGCGTACAGTTCTTTTGGGTATTGCTGACTTTGGTTGGAGGGGCGCGTGTTATTGCTTATTTCCAAGTATTATCCTACGAAATGGCCTTGCTGGCTACAGCATCCGTTTTGTTGGGCTATTTGTTTTTTTCAGGTTTCAAGGCAGTTATTCTCACAGATGTGGTTCAAGCCGTATTAATGTTAGTCTTTTTAACATTTTTGGTATTTATTATTCCTTGGGATGAACGGGTCGTAGTAAGTGAATTGCTCCAAACACGGCCTCCACAAGAAATAAAATTCGGAACCATTGTTGGCTTTCTACTTTATGGTATTTTTTCTGTTTTTGGACTAGCCGATCGTTACCAACTCTGCTATGCGGCCAAGAACGAAGCTGCTGCTCAACGTGGAATGGCATTGGCCCTCATTCCTATTTTACTAGTCATGTTTTTATTGCTAATGATTGGGCTTTCTGTATTAGAATTGAGTACCACCCTTCCACCAGAAGAAGCATTTTTGTATGCCACGCAGCAATTGCTCTCTCCCATTTGGCATCCTGCTCTGATCTTATTGCTCTTTGCGGCCATTATGAGCTCGGCCGATAGTCATATTTTTGCGGTTGCTTCTCATGCAGCCAGCTTTACACCTAACAAAGATGCCGTCAAAACTACCCAACAATTTACCTTTGTTGTTATCCTACTAGCCACAAGTATCGCCTATTTCTGGCGCAGTATAGTAGATATTAGCATTATTGGGGCAGCACTCAGAGTTACCTTAGCTATTCCTATGATGTACATCATTAGCAAAGGCAACAATACAGGACGTTTTATGACTTCTACGCTATTAGGCATCATAACGTTTGTGGGGGGCTGGATAATACTAGGCCCTCAACCTATTTTGATGGTTTTTATTGTTCTAGCGGGTATGCTAGGTATGCTCTACAAAAGCAAAAATGACGAGTTGTATTGGTCGTAAGCATACTTTCTTTGCTCGTTAACAACAAAAATTCACTTTGTAGGAACTTTGAGTAACTGAATTTTGTATCTTTGTTTAATAATGATTTGCTTGCATAGCTCAACTGGATAGAGTATCGGTTTCCGGAGCCGAAGGTTGCAGGTTCGAACCCTGCTGTGAGCACTTAATACAAAAAGGTACTTGGCGATTAAGCCGAGTACCTTTTTAGTTTTGAATATCAAAATAATGTGGCAATTCTTTGTGAAAATGAACGGGCTGAAAATAGCTATCAAAACCTAATTCTGCTTTTTGCTTTTCTAAGAAATTATAAAACCCATTATCACCTGTTATCAAATAATCTAAATTTGGAATGCAAGTAGCCTGTGCTATAATTTTCAGGTCATCCTTAAAGCAATTTCGATTTCCTGTCTTATTTCGTCTGTACTTTATCAGATTAATATGTTCGGCCTTTGCTGCATGTATTAGTTCAAAATTGAGAATTCTAAAATCACATAACTTCAATAAATCCTTAGCAGAATGTTGAGTAGCATATTCTGATACTACAATAGTAGAAAGTATTAAAGTATAGCCATTTTTAATAAAATAGGAAAAATAAGTCTTGGCATTTTCATGAAACGCTCTTGTATCAATTACCAGAGAGTCTAAAAATGAAGTATCTAATAAAACCGTTTTCATAAAACCTATTCTTCAGACGTTCCTCTCAATTGTTCCAACCAATTATCAGGCACCTTATTATCTAGGGCTTCTTGGCTTGCTTTCTGAATCAAGGCATCCAAACGATTAGCAGTATAAGCTTTGTTACCATAGTCTAAAAACGCCACAAACACCGCCTCCTTATGCTGTATATTATCATCCTGTATACTTTTTTGAGCATCTACAACTACCCCAACCTCTGAATACAATAGATTACGTTCATAGTCTAATAGTGTTCTTTTGGGTATTTGAATAGTGACAATACCATGCTCTGCTGTATCCAAACATAAGATAGGAGCATTGCTCCCTCCTACCAATACCACGGTTCCATAAAGATTCGTTCTTTGTGGATAATAACGCTGGTGCTCTTGATTATGTGGCATTACTTGGTAAGTCATAGCTGGCTCAGATAAAATATTAGGATGGGAAGAGGTTGTATTAGTGGTCATAACAGCGTTTATATTATCATGGAGTTGTTCCAGTAGTAGAATTTTTTTACGGATTAGTTCTAACTCTAGGTTAGTTTTTTCCGTATTTCTATCTATTTTATCCATGTTAATCACTTTACTACTAAGTTAATAATTTTCTTTCAAACATTTACTAATCTTTTTTAGTTCCCTCCTACAGCCCCAACACCTCATCATATTCAAATTTATACCGTTCTTCCAAACTAGCAACCGCAAAACCTGCCCCTTGCGTACTACATTCTTCCTGAATAAGCGTACAGCAACGCGCCACATTCGCACTATCCAAATGTGCAAAAGGCTCATCCATAATTAGGAAACGAAACGGCTGGCACAATGCCCGAATAATAGCAATCCGCTGCCGTTGTCCATAAGACATTTCACCACATTTTTTATCCAATAAGGTAGCCACTTCTAGGCGTTCAGCCATAGTGCGGATTTGGTCATCTGTTTGGTGATTCGTGAGTTGATTTTTGATTTGAATGTTATCCCAAGCAGACATATTGAGAAACAAACGTAAATCTTGAAACACCACTGATAATTCTTGTTGGCGAATCATCGCCCATTGATCTAGCGTCAAATCCCTTAAATCCCATTCTTGCCCCAGTGCTTGTACACGCACTGTTCCTGTATAATCTTGGCGCAAACCATAGAGAATATGCTGAAAAGTGGTTTTGCCCCGTCCAGAGGGAGCTTCTACAAAATAGCGTTTGGAAGCCTCTAAATGGCAGTGACCAGCCCAAACATTTGATTGTTGGAGTTGGTCACTGAGTGGAATGGGCACTAAGTTATCTAGTGTAAACATAGTTTAGGCTTAGGTAATATCATTTATTTATTGGCAAAAATCTCCTTGAGTTTGGCCTCCAAAGCAGGGCCACGCAAACGGGTAGCCAAGATTTTTCCTTCTGGATCTACCAGTACCGTATAAGGAATGCCACGCACCCCATAAGGCTTTGAAAGTTCAGAAGCCCAACCCTTGAGATCACTAATGTGGTGCCAAGTCATTTTATCTTGCTTAATGGCTTGCATCCAACGATCCTTGTTGTTATCCAACGAAACACTCAAAATATCAAATCCCTTGTCTTTATACTCCTTATACATACGTACTACATTGGGATTTTCGCGGCGACAAGGGCCACACCAACTTGCCCAAAAATCAATTAGGATGTATTTTCCACGCAAAGACGTGAGCGACAAATCTTTTCCTTCAGGGGTCTTTCCTTTGATTTCGGCCGCTAATTCACCTGATCCAGCAGGGCCTTTGAAGCGATCAACTTGTTGCTTTATAAATTTATCCAACATCGCATTGCTTCCATCATATTTAGCCAAATACTCCTTGCCATACTTTAGGAACAACTTATTGTTGCGATTCATCATGCCAAACATCGCAGCAACAAGCGTGGGTTGATGCAGTGGACTGCCCTCTGGCAATTTGCCAAACAAGCTATCCAGAGCAGCCTTTTGTTGTTGCTCATTCAATTGCAAAGAAGGCAAAGCACTGCTGTAGTTTTTTACATTCTCGTAATAAAACGGCAACAATACATAATTGGTATCCGTAAAATCTACTTCTTTAAAAAAGGCTTTACTGAAATAATCGCCTTTGCTTTGTCCTGCCACCCCATTGTTTTCAAAACTCTGAAAGGCATTAAAAGCCATGATTCTAGCCAATTCGGATCCAGCCTTACGTAGCGAATCCAACAAATCGAGGTCTTTTTGATCCTCCTTGCCCAATTGAGCTACAATTTCTTTTTGCTTGGCAGCATTGCCCTTATTGGCATCATATTCCGTCATTAAAGCCACAAAACGCTCATTATCGGAGCGCAAGCGCATGATAAACTGTTCGTATTCTTTGTTTAATGGACTTTTTTTAGTGGCTAATTTAGCAATATTATTACTACTGCCTTCCAACACAACTTCTGCCTCTGTTCCAAGTAATAAAGGTCGCAAATCAGCTATTCCTGTGCCCACGTAATACATTCCACGAGGCATTTTCTCCATTTTGAACGTAGTGGTGTAACCTTCTTGGTTTTTGGCTAGAGCATTGACCAGCACTTCTTGTACTTGAATGCCTTGCCAGACATAAAGCTTTAAACTGTCGAGTTGTTTGGCCGTATCCGTTAAATTGACCGTTAGGTCAATAGATTTGACCAGAGCATTGCCTGTTTTTTTTGTAGAATTGCAAGCTATTAACAATAAAATAGCACCAAAAAGGATTACTGAGGTACGCATTGTGTCTTTAAGAATTGTACACTGTCCGTGAAATAGAAACAGTGGAAATGATATAGAAATAGAGGATTATAAGAAGAGCTAAAGTACAACTTTCTTTATCTGCCTCAAAACATCAAAGCGTTTTATCCTTTTCCTCCAACAAACTTAGCAATCCCTTAACAGTTGTAATCATAGCAATGAACAAAAAATTGGCGATTAAAACAACCATTACAATTGCTCGATAACCTTTGGCATCAAAAATACTAACCCCTGATAACAAGGTAGAAACAGCGACAACTCCAATCAATAAAAACATAAATCCATACACAGAATGCACCAAATAACTCTTGTAGTTCTCTGCAAAGAAACTCATACCATTGTTCATAATAGAAAATAATAACAAACAAGAGACTCCTATCAACCATATCGTCAGGTTATCTCGCGCTACTATGCTTGCTCCTAACATCCCGACCAGAGCGGCCGCTCCAAAGATAAAAACTTGTTGCTTAGGGGGCATCAATTTTTTTTTGGCAAAACTATTTGTCATATTTTATTGGTTATACAGCCTTGATAGTGGCTAAATTTAGAATACAATCCCCAACAAAAACAAGCTGTACGGTCAAAGTGCCCTACAGCTTGCCTTCATAAAAGGAGCTTCATTTTTATTACAACAAATGTCCTTTATAGTTCGCTATTTTTTTGATTTAGTAACAAAGTCTTGTTTAAGCGACTGTTCCTTGACAACTAGAGCCAGCACCAGCCGTACAGCCGTAACAGTGTTGTCCGAGCATGATGTTGCGCGCTGTCAGCTCTTGCAAATTAAAATCTTCGATGTGTTGGGGAGCTGCTTTTTCTACTTGCAATTCCAACATTTGGTTAAAATCACAATCGTACAAATAACCATCCCAAGAAACAGATAATGTATTTCGGCACATCACCCCTTCGGCAGCAGCAGGATTAAACGATTCGAGCAACAACTGCATATAATCATCAAACTTTTCTTCTTGCAATAAGAAATCTAAGAAGCGACTAATCGGCAAATTCGTAATCGTAAATAATTGGTTAAACTCTATGTCGTACTCTGCTTTTAGTACACGCTTATAGTCTGCTTGTAGCCCTTCTTGGCTGCCTGGCAAACTTGCTCCACCTGGATTATAAACCAAGTGCAAAGGCAAGTCAGAACCTTCCTTGCCATAGCCTAGCTCATTTAATACCTGCAAGGCTTCTATAGAACGTACAAAGGTTTTGTCTCCACGCTGCTTATCAGTATTGGCCTCAGTATAACAAGGCAAGGAAGCAATAACCGTCACTCGGTTTTTCTTAAAAAACTCAGGATACGTTCGGTAATGCTTGTTGGAAACTAAAATGGTAAGATTACTACGAACAATAATTTCAATATTTTCATTAATCGCGCGAATCTGCTCTACAAACCATTGAAAATCTGGATTCATCTCAGGGGCACCTCCTGTTAAATCCACCGTATGCGCGCCTGATTCTTTGATCGCATCCAAGCAATGCTGCATGGTCTCGCGCGTCATAATTTCTGTACGTGTTGGCCCTGCATCTACGTGACAATGCTCACAGGTTAGGTTACACATATACCCTATATTGATCTGAAATATATCTAATCCTACAGGACGAAAAGGCATAAGATTAAGACCTTCTAGCTTGTCGGAAAACTTGGTCACCTTAGGGGTCGTATCTTCCAAAATAGCAATCTGAAAATTAGGAACAGCCAGTTTGCTGCCACGTTTTTTTAGTGTTTGTAATTTCATGTACAATTGTTGTTTGGTGAGGCATACATCGGCATTATTACCAATAACCTAGTATTACATCAATGAAATTAAGTAATCTCTGGATAAAAGTACCATACTTCCTACAAAGCTTACGTTGAATTTCTATAAAAAAGACAGATGGAACAAGGAGTGGTGTCGAATTAAATGGA
>JBGCDW010000018.1:0-26702 GCA_045105775.1 Aureispira sp. | reverse complement strand
ATTTAGTTCATAGCAGCGCTATGGAATCAATTTTTAACGCAGAGTAGGAAAAAATTAGCTTTCATTAGCGACATTAGGCTATTCTTAAACAACTTCTATAAGGATAGTTATTCTACTGTTGTAATTCATATGTTGGCCAATTGTTCACTGCGCCTTTAAATTCCGATACAGCTTTGATAGACTTTAGAACCAGTTGCTCTTAAAAACTACCATTCCCTCATTTGGCCTAGTGTATTGGGGTAAAATCTGAATGTTATGGTGTGCTGAGGGATTAAATAGTCAAATGAATACATTTACCAAGTTAGATCACCCCAATAACACATTGATTTATGATTAGAATTATTGTATTGCTTTTATCTGTTGGTTTGTTTTCCTGTACCAATGACAAAAGCCAGTCTGAAACACCTACTTCTACTATTACTATTAATACTAAAGCTCCAAAAGCAAAACTATGGGACTTGGGTACACTTCGTTTAATAAAAAAAGAGCATTTATGGCATTTTGAAACCAAGGAAGGAAGGGGTATTGATGTGCTTGGAACTTGGGATACGGTAAGTGTCGTTGCTGTTAATCGTTCAAAAACTTATAGTCGTATTACATTTGAGCAAGATACGGTGGATTATATTTTACGCTCTAGATTGAAAGACAATAGATTTAGCTCTTTTTATTTGTTGGCAAAGGATAGTTTAGGAGTAGAGTACCTACTTCCGAGTATAACAGCTCGCTATTATAAGGTAGCCACTAGTCTAGAGAGATTAGATGCAAAAACAGAAGCACTATGGTTGCACAATAGTGCTCTATCTACCTTATCGGATGATATATTAGAACATTCAGCACTCAAAGTAGTAGCCCTGTTGCACACTCCTTTAGAGAAAATTTCTGAACAGATAGCATCATTGCACAATTTGGAGCAATTATACATTCAATACAATAAAGTGCCCTTGCACTTTACCGCCAATTCTTGGAGTGCCTTACAAGCATTAAGAGTGGTCAATTTTTCTCATACTAATTTAGTTGATTTTGAAAACTCCCTGCCCTCTACTACTGTTTTGGAACATTTGGAGTACTTAGATTTGTCTGTTTGCCAGTTGACTCATGTCCCTGAGCAGATCTTTGCTTTTAAGAATCTAAGTCACCTAAAACTATCTAGCAATCGTGAGCTAAAACACCTTTCGCCTAATATTGGTCAATTGACACTACTTCAATATTTAAATTTAAGGGGGACTAGTCTTTCGAGTCTTCCTAAGACTCTGGAAAATTTAACAAATCTCCATTATTTCAATACCAATTATACCCGCTTAAAAATGCTTTCAATAGACTTGAACAGCTTTCCAAAACTCACCTCTTTTTACACTACAGTTGAATTAGCACAACAATTGAAAACCATGTATCCTGATATTTATATTACCAGTGCTTCTTCTTATGAATAAGCCTTAATATTAGAAGTTGTGTTGGCGTTTATCTATGCACATAAGCTCGGTTCAACACAACCGTGAAGTTCTCACAACGTAATCTCCTTTTTAAGACTACGCAAACAACGGCATAAAACCATAATACTGTTTATAATGAAACACCTACAATTTATATTTTTTTTATTCATGATAATTAGTTGTACACCAGAAAAATCTACGCAACCTGAAAATAGCACAAAAAAAACAGCAAGGTCTATTGATGATCAACACCAGCATTCTCATCTAAAGAGTTTGGTGGTGTTAACACCTAATCCGTCAGCTGCTATTCAAATGGATCAAACAGGAGAGCAACTGCTGTATACAATCACCTTAAACAATAGCACTATTGATGAATATATAGAGCATTATTTGGCGGTGGCAGAAGGTGTACCACTTGATAAGGTAACCGCAAAAGTGAAGGTTGAAGTTGATTTTTTGCAATACACCATAGATGACAATCCAGCAGCAGCACTTTCTTTTAACAAGATCTTGGAAGGGAAGGAGTTGTCTATAATAGATCGGAAACTAGAATGGCCAGGTGTAAATAGTGCTGCATTTACCAACCTCATTCAACACAAACAAGTAACCTTGTCAAGTTGGTTGAATGAGGAAGAACTTAAAGAGTTGGCACAAAAATCAAAAATATATCAGCAAAAAGTCTATAAGGGTGTTTTGGATGAAGAGGAAAAATACAGCAACTGTTGTCCTGAATATATTGCCCAAGCAAAAGCATTTTTTGAGACGGTAGAAGCAGATTCAGATTATTATAAGAAATTAGACAATGCTGGTTTAGAAATGATTTATTCTAAGATGATGATAGAATTAACAGAGCATAAATTTGAAGAAAAAGCTGCCAAGAATTGTATTGTTTTTATACCATAAAAAAAGTTGAAAATAAGCCATTTATAGGTTTATTTTCAACTTTTTTAATAAAATATACACATAATATAGGTGTTCACATATCTCTACAGATTATTTACCCAAAGCTTTCTTAATTCCAATATTAACATTAAAGGTATGGATCAGATCATTGTGTACACTATTAATACCATGTCTGTAAGTAGGTAGCATATATAAGCTTAGATTATCATCTAATTTTCGTTCTACCCCTACACCACCTCCCACAGAAAGATAGAGATTTTGTGGAGCAGCACCACCTTCTACTAGACCACGTTCAAAGTCATTGGAATTTAACTCGGTGCTGATACTCAACCCATCTACTTGCAATTGCTGGCTACCTGTATAGGTTCTACTAAAAATCGCATTGGCAGAGAGGCCAACATTGGCATAAATGCGCCATTTGTCACTTCTAAAGCAAGTGTAGTTTACCTCTAATGGAATTTCTATCAAAACAAGATTACTCGTTTTGATTTGTGTCATTTCATAAATTTTTCCATCAATAGCACTGCGATCCAATCGAATTAAATCGGAACGATCATAGCGTTTGTAAGAACTAGATAGACCTATTGTCAACGATATTTTACTAGAAAACTCTTTTTCATACGTCAATCCACCGGTATAACCTATACTAGTTTTGCCCATGCTTGTACCCAGGTTTGCACCCACCCCTAATGTTGCACCCAAATAATGGCGACAAATATGAGGTGTTTTTAGCGCTACAGACTTTAGTAGAGTAATAGGTTCTATTGTTTTATTTTTTGACGTAGGAGTGGGCAGTTGTAGTGTTGAACTATTGATTGCCAACAACTGCACCAATGAGTTAAAGCTAGAGGTGGTTACTGTATTATTAGGCACATTATTAGGAGTAGCAGCCTTGTTTGGATTAGCAATAGTGCTATTTGTACCATTACTATTATCAATAGTGTTGTTGCTATTGACACTAGCATTATTATTACTGTAATCCGTAGTAGACTCCATTGTTGCCTTCTTATCAGACATTGTTGCAGTTGCTACAGTGGTGTTTGCTGATGGTAAAGAGGAAGCCGTTGCTGCATCAGACGAAGGCATTGCCAATGCAGTAGGCTTGTGCTGTGCTGTTTGTTTGGGGGGCGTTGCTGCACTGTTACCAATAGGCAGTCCCATTTCAACATTATTAGTTGATGCAGTAGATCTATTGTCTACAGAAGCCTTCTTATGAGAAGGATAAGCAGCAGACGAAGGCGTTGTTGTATGGTGTTCTAATCTTTGAGGTGCTGTTGTAAGTGGAGAAGTAGTTCCTGTTGTAGTGACAACAGCATTGGTTAAAGAATTAGCATTGTTATTGTCAGAATCAGTAGTTAGTGTAGTTGTTGGGCCATAGGCAAAAGAATTGTTGTTAATTGATTTTTTTTGAGAACAAGGAAGGTTGAATAGAGTACCGAGCAGCAATAAAGCCATGATACCTGCTTCGGCGGCTTTGCACCACCATATATAAAGCAGGCCACTTTTCTTTCGTTGTTGTACTTTTTCAAATTCTTCCCAGCCGTTGGGATCCAGAGGAACTTCATATGCTTTTAGAGCATCCTTGGCAACTTGATCAATGGTTGATTCTTTGTTCAACTGTTGTTGAAATTCCATCCAATCACCAGCATCAAAAGGCACTTCAAAATGCTCAAAAGCATCTTGTGCCAATTTGTCTATATGGTCAAAATCTTTCTTTTTCATTATTGTATAATCGCTAGATGGTTATTGGTAGAGCTCAGTGAGCATTGCCTTTAATTTGGTTCGTGCTTTCACAAGGTTGGATCTGGAAGTGCTTTCTGAAATTCCCAATTGGTTGGCAACTTCTCTGTGCGAAAAACCCTCTATGGCGTAAAGGTTAAACACCGCTCTATAAGAAGGCGGCAGTGTTTGGATTACTGATAAAATTTCTTTGGCAGAATAATCACTGATTGCATCTGCTCCTTTTGCTTTGGCATTAGAAGCATACTCCAAATCCTCTGTTCTATGGCGAATAGATTTTCTATAAAAGTCGATAGAAGTATTAATCATAATACGTCTAATCCAGCCTTCTAGAGACGTTCCAATTTTGTAGCGATGTAAGTAGCGAAAAACCTTTATGAATCCTTCGTTGAGAATATCCTTGGCATCTTCTCCATTATTAGAATAACGCAAGCATATGCCCATCATTTTTCCATAATTTGATTCGTAAAGTTTCTTTTGTGCCCAGCGTTCCTCTGCCAAGCAGCCTCTAATCATTTGGGCTTCTTCGCTGTCCGTTGACACGTCTTCAGAGGTTGTGGTGGTAGTTGAAATATTCAAAGCAATGGCCATATTTGAATGATTTATTCCCTTTAAATCCTTGTTTAGTGCTTCTATTGGGCACTATTAGTTAGTGGGTACAATATACCAACTAATGCAGATCATTTTGTGTGTGCAAAAATCATATCCAATCGGTTTTTACACGTCATCCACAAAATGTTAATTGGGATTACCTTTTTAAAATAAGCATCTTTGTTGAGAAAACGAATCATCTGCTTAGATTGCTGCTTCATATTCCTTAAAAATTTAAATTTTTAAGGCCAACTCGTTTGTTGTTGTTAGAGTCAAGCACTTTGTACACTTCTCATTTAAACTATTCTAATAAAAATTAAGTACAGAACTTTCCCTTGTAGAAAAGGATTTATTGATTTTTAACATTATCTTAGCTTGATATTTGGATACTACTTGGTAATAAAAACGCATCTATTTGATCGTTAAAATGATGTAAATCAAATGCGTGGCAAGGTTTAATTATTTGGTAATCAGTTGTATATAAGATAGGTTGTCCAGATTTTTATAACAGTAACAACATATTATTAGAAGCAATTTTAATGTCAAAGAATCATCTCACATACTAATTAAGTGCAATGAGAGTTATAGGATATTTAGATACCAAAGGATATAAAACGACGGTTTTTAAAAACAATGAACGTTTTATTGTAAAGTTTGAGGCAGATATGCTGGAACAAACGTTTAAGTTTGATGCGTCAGACCACTTGCAGGGACTTAGCGATATTCAATTATTGGTGGATGCTAATTTTCAACGTAATGTAACACAGCGCTTTAAGGAAATGTACGAGTTCAAAAAAGCATTGTTGCACCAACACCACAGTATTCAAGAGGAGGAAGAGTGGGATGAAATTATTTAATTATCGTATCAATGATACCTTGGATAAGGGTAAAACTCTTATTAAGTAGGCGAAAATAACCAAGCTCACCTGTAGTATTGGTTTAGAGACTACTTGAAAATCATAAGAGTTACAAAATAAGCAGTATAGAGAACATGGATTCTAATAAACAATCAACAGAGGAAAAAATATTGACTTCTGCCAAGAAGGTGTTTTATCAAAAAGGCTTGAAAGGGGCACGTATGCAAGAAATTGCAGATGATGCTGGTGTAAACAAAGCAATGTTGCACTATTATTTCCGTTCCAAGCAAAAACTTTTTGATCAGGTTTTTTCTCAGAGTGTGCGCTCTATAACTCCCCAGTTAATGGATGCCTTTCTTGAAGGATCCAATTTGCAGACCAAGATTGTACATTTAGTAGAATTGACAATTGACCTCTTCTTAGAAGAGCCTTTTTTGTCCAATTTTATTGTCAATCAATTAAGCAATAATCCTGAAAAGCTTTTTAAGGGTATTTTGCAATACGATGATGGTCTTGTAGTTAAAATCCTGCCTTTATTCAATCAGCAAATTCAAGACGAGATAGAACAGGGAAGCATTAAGTCTGATCTTAAGCCTGCAGAATTGATTATCAATATCTTATCCTTATGCCTGTTGCCCATTATGGCACAAACCGTTTTTCAGCGCATGATGGGAATTGATGACGAGCGCATGAAACGCTTTATGTCAAGACGTAGACAAACCGTTGCTCAATTTGTACTCAATGCCATCAAGCCCTAGTTAATACCTGCAAACTAAAATCAAGAACAGCATGATTGTTTAGTAGAAGTAGCATATATTTGCCTGCAAAATTCTGTAAACTGGATTGAAGTTATAATACAAATACCTTTACTAATAAAAATAATGCCCCTATACAATTAAGTATAGGGGCATTGCTATCATTATGATACTGATATCTTCTTATCTAGCGAAGTTACCCAAAACTACATAAGTAGTTGGGTCAGTAGTGCTGATAGGTTGTAGTGGATCATGTACTACCAAAAATCCTTCATAAGTAGTAGTCAAATCTTCGTATGACATAGTAGAAGTGAAAGATTTAGAACCTTCAGCAGCCGTAATAGGCATAGCAAAAACAGCAGCATTAGGAGTCTCATTGTAAGGAGTTCCATTAGGTGTTGTGTTAGGATCAGCTTTGTCATGAGAGTGAACCATGTACGTCTGACCTGCTTCTGGGTTCATCAATGTAACCGTAACCATTGTCAAATTATCTGCCATTTCATCTAATTTGACTTCTGCTTTTAGTGTATTTGGGTGTGTACCAGCATAAGCATAAGCAGCATTGATTTGGCCAGTGTTGAAGTCGTAAGAAAAAGTTTTACTTTCTAGTACTACTTCTACTTCTGTTGAACAAGATGAAAAAGCAGCTAACAAAACGATTAAAAAGAGAGAATTGATAATTAATTTCATAAAAATTAAAATGTTGATTAGTAAGGAAAAAAGCTTTTTAAAAGCTCATATCATTAAAATACTATCCTACTGATAGTATTTTAATGTGTGGTTAAATGTTTGTCTACTTTACAGAAATATAACGTTAATATGTAAATATTTTAGCGATTCTACTAACATACTACTCTTAAAGTCCTATTATTTAACAAAAATAAATAAAAATGGTTGAAAAAAAGTAGAAATAAGGTGGACTGAAGTAGATTTTAGGCAAAAAAAAATCCTATTGCTACTATTTTTGCAACAGGATTTTTGTAAAAAAACTTGTATTAACGGCCTAAGTAGGCTTTTAGTAATTTACTCTTAGAAGAAGACGTACGCAATTTGTTAATAGCTTTGTCTTTGATTTGGCGTACACGCTCTCTGGTTAGGCCAAATTTTTCTCCAATATCTTCTAGAGACATCGGATGCTCAAATCCAATTCCGAAGTACAATTTGATCACTTCTTTTTGGCGATCTGTCAAGGAACAAAGAGAACGCTCAATTTCATTACGCAACGACTCTAAATACTCTAATTGAGAATCTGTTTTAGGTGTATTGGTGTTTTCCAAAACATCTAATAGGGAGTTGTCTTCTCCTTCTACAAAAGGCGCGTCCATAGAAACATGGCGAGCGGCTACCCCTAAGGTAGTTTCTACCTCTGTAGAGGGAATTTCAAGAATGTCTGCCAATTCGTCAGATGATGGCTCCCGCTCATATTCCTGTTCCAACTTAGAAAAAGCCTTGTTGATTTTGTTCAAGGAACCTACTTTGTTGAGCGGCAGGCGTACAATACGAGATTGTTCTGCGAGTGCTTGCAAAATAGATTGGCGAATCCACCAAACTGCATAAGAGATAAACTTAAAACCACGTGTTTCATCAAAGCGTTGTGCCGCCTTAATCAAACCCAAGTTCCCTTCGTTAATCAAGTCACTCAAGGACAATCCTTGATTTTGATACTGTTTTGCAACAGACACTACAAAACGCAAATTAGCTTTAGTGAGCTTCTCCAGAGCGATTTGGTCGCCTTGTTTGATGCGTTTTGCCAAGTCTACTTCCTCTTCTGGTGTGAGTAAATCCACCTTACCAATCTCTTGAAGGTATTTTTCTAAGGATTGACTCTCACGATTAGTTATAGACTTAGTTATTTTTAATTGTCTCATACAAATCTATTTCTTTTAGGACTTGAATTTAATTAATAGCAAAGTTCGGTTAGTGCTGAATAAACCCTTAATAATTACTATTAATAGCTAATCTAGCAGACTGACCGACAAAAATACAAATAAATATTGAATTTGTGAAGCAATGGCTTGGTTGTTTGTCTAGATATTGTATATTCATTGTTTGTTGTTCAGAATAAAAATCATTTTAGGCATTGCATCACTATATGTTAGAATAACAAGCTATAGCGTACTTAAGTTTATAAACAGCAGTAAGCTTTCTTTAAATTTAATGCCTAATTTTGACTAGATGAAAATACTAACAAATCTTTAAGTAAAGTTTTATAAAATTAACTATGTTTTGTTGTTTTTTTTTGTAAAAATCAAATTTTTATTCTTAATTGCGGGCAACAGCCATATACCTACTGTGACCATTCTATAGATAATGGCAGTCTAATCAAGTAATACAGATTTAATAACAAATTTCAATTTGGGGCTTTATCTAAAATTATTTGGCACAGTGTAGGGCATTAATAAAATTAGTTGCACGTTTATGTGCAAACAATCAACGTTGTTTTTTACAAAAAAACGTTGTAAATCCTATTAACAATTATTTTCATGGAAAGAGTATCCTTTAATATGGAGTTCTTATTTAGAGCTTCACCCACTATAATTTATAAATTCCTAACTACTCCTGATTGCCTTATTCGTTGGTTTTGTGATGATTGCAATATTGTAGATGGACGTTTTACATTTGAGTGGGATGGCGAAGGTGAAGAAGCTACAGCTTTGGAAGATATAGAGAATGAACTGCTCCGATTGGAGTGGGACGAATTTGAGGGAGAGGAAGAATACCTAGAATTCAAAATTGGTAGATCAGAAGTAACTGGGGAAACTATTTTGGAAATTACTGCGTTTTGCGATTCAGATGAGGTGGAAGAGGAACAACAATTCTGGGCTACTCAAATGCAAGCACTTGGACGTGCTACAGGAGGTTAGAACTACCTTGATATTATTTTTTCTATCAAAAATATAAAAACTATGTTTGGATTCTTAAAAAATGAGTTGTTAGAGGTCATCGAATGGAAGGAGTATGATAAAGATATGGTCATATGGAAATTCCCTGACAAAGATGCCAACATCAAATATGGTGCACAACTTATTGTGCGAGAGTCTCAATCTGCTATTTTTGTTAATGAAGGGCAAATAGCAGATGTACACTACCCTGGAACGCACACCTTGAAAACTGAAAACATGCCTATTCTCACCAAGCTAAAATCTTGGAAGTATGGGTTTAATTCGCCTTTTAAGGCAGATGTATATTTTGTTAGTACCCGACAGTTTACCAACTTCAAATGGGGGACACCTAATCCCATTTTTATCAATGATCCTGAGGCTGGACGGGTAGAAGTGCGCGCTTTTGGTACTTACTTTATTCGTATTGCCGATCCCAAATTATTTTTTAGAGAGTATGCAGGAACCAGCCGTGTATTGTATGTTGACGACATAGAAGAAGCTTTTCGTGATTTGGTAGTGCCCAAGTTTGCTGAGGCTCTCAGCAAGAGCGATGCTACTGCGTTTGATATTTATTCCAAATATTCTGAATTGGGCGAAACCATTCGTCCTATGATTCAAGAAGACCTCAAAGCTTTTGGTTTAGAATTGACAAAATTCCAAATCACGTCTGTTTCTTTGCCACCTGCTATTACAGAGCACATGCAAACACTAGCTAAAGCCAATTTGACGAGTCAGGAGCACATCAATAAAATGCAGCAACTCAATCAAATGGATGTAGATAAAATTGCAGCAGAACGCGGTAATTATGAGGGGATGAAAGGTGCACGAAACGACTTGATGATGCAGCAAATGATGATGCAGCAAATGATGCAACAACAGCAGCAGCAGCAAAACAACAATGGGGGCAATCAAGCTGAAGAAAAAATGAGCCGTGAGGAAATTATGAAAACCTTGCGCGAATTGGGAGAACTCAAACAAATGGGCATCCTGACAGAGGAGGAATTTGATGCCAAGAAAAAAGATTTATTGGCCAAGCTATAAGCACTGTTTATAGGCAAATAAAATGGCATAAGTAGGCGATAATTGCGCCCTACTTATGCCATTTTTATTTTTAGACAGATGACGGTTTATTTATTATTCAAATCTGCTTCCATCTGTTGCATTGCTTTTTCTAGATGGCTTACGGCACATTTGCTGCCACAGCCTTTGGCACATCCACTTGCCGTTTGAGGCTTAAATATCTGCCAAATTTGGCGACAGGCCAATAAAAATAGCACTCCTATAATAAGCTGTTCTATATAGATCCAAATTTCCATCAACTCAAGATTTGATACGCGATTAAAGCACCAATATAGGCGAGTGCTGTCATGTAAACGAATTGTAGCAACGGCCATTTCCAGCTTTTTGTTTCTCGTTGTACAATGGCAAGGGTAGCCATACACTGCATGGCAAACATATAAAAAACCAATAGCGAAATACTAACAGCCATATCAAACAGAGGTTTACCTGTTTCGGGATTTTTTTCTTGGCGCAACTTATCGAGTAGAGGTGCTTCCTCTTCGCCACCGACACTATAAATAGTAGCCATAGTCGAAACAAATACTTCACGAGCGGCAAAGGAAGTAATTAATGCAATTCCAATTTTCCAATCGTAACCCAGTGGTCTAATGACAGGTTCAATAAAGTGTCCCACCTGTCCCACAAAGGAGGCTTCCAATTGTTTGGACGCAACTAGGGCTTCTGCACTTTCGGCCAAGCTGGGATCATTTTGGTACAATTCTATAGCCGTCGCTTCTGCTTCTTCCATAGCTTTGGGCGGGCCATAAGTCGCCATTACCCACAAGATTACAGAAATGGCCAAAATTATCTTTCCTGCCTCTAGGACAAATTCGCTTGTTTTTTGATAAATGGTAATCGCAATCCCTTGCCAAGAGGGCAGTTTGTAGGTGGGCAATTCTAACACAAAAACAGATTTTTGCTCCTCGGGATTGGGTCGCCAAATTAGATGGAGTAAGGCAGCAGAAATCAAGGCGGCTACAAATCCACCCAAGTACAAAGCTCCCAATACCAACGATTGTAAACTAAAAGGCCCCAAAATAGCAGTAGCAGGAACTATAAGACTAATGAATATAATATAGACAGGCAAACGAGCCGAACAACTCATTAGAGGAGTTACAAAAATACTAATCATTCGCTCGCGCCAAGAACTAATACTACGGGTTGCCATAATAGCAGGTACAGCACAGGCGGCTCCCGAAACTAAAGGCACAATACTCTTACCACTCAAGCCAAAACGGCTCATGGTTTTATCCGTCAAAAACATAACCCTAGATAAGTAGCCTGATTCTTCTAATAGGGCAATAATTCCAAATAGAATAGCAATTTGTGGGATAAAGATTACAATTCCCCCAATTCCAGCCAATACCCCATCTATCAGCAAATCACTAAGTAAGACATTTGGTAAAACCCCTTTTAGATAGGAAGCAGATTCGGCAAAGAATTGATCTATCAAATCCATAGGACCAGATGCCCAACTAAAGATGGCTTGAAAAACGATAAGGAGCAACATGAAAAATATAAGATAGCCACTAATTGGATGCAAGAGTAATTTATCCAAGCGATCTGTTAAGGTCTTGGTGGTTGGATCTTGTGTAGTTGCTTTTTCTACAATTTGACTCAACTTTTTTAAACGCTTTTGGGCATCTTCAGCTTGCAGTTCTAAGGGGGTTATCTTATGTTTTTGGATAATATCCGCAATACCTTTTCGCTGTTGCTCGGAGATAAATGGAAAGTGTTTGTACTGACTGAGGATTAATTTAGCTTGGAATATATTCTGAAACGGCATTAACTGAAATAACTCATCCTGCCAAAGTTGCTCTAAGGATACAGGCTTTGTTTTAAACCCAGAGGGCAACTCTAAAACAGCAGCTTGTAAGGCCAAAAGCCCACTTTGAGTACGTGCATTGATGGGAACAACAGGTAATTGAATGGCTTGTTCTAATGCGAGTATATCTACTTGTGTTCCTTGTTTTTGGGCCACATCAATCATATTGAGTGCAACCACAATGGGAAAGCTAAAACTTCTAAGTTGATCTAAGAGCAATAAACTGCGAGAAAGTTGGCTGGCATCCAATACTACAATTAAGGCATCTGGCTTATCTTCATTATTGGGATCAAGTAGAGGAGGAAGTACTACCCGTTCGTCAGGAGCTTTGGCAAACAAGCTGTATATACCAGGTAAGTCAATCAATTCTACCGCAGCACCCGAGTGAAATAACCAAGTACCCATGTTTTTATCAATGGTTACTCCAGAATAATTGCCTACCTTTTGGCGCAATCCTGTTAGGCCATTAAATAAAGAGGTTTTTCCAGCATTAGGATTGCCTAGCAACGCTACTCGTTGTACTTTTATCGCTTCTATATTATCACTCATGATTTCCGTAGCCTTATTTGCTGGGCATCACTTTGACGCAAAGCCAAAATGTTGCCTGTATTGGTTTTGATAGAAATAAGACCATTAAATAGACCTTTGTGGTAGAGTTCCACTGTTGTACCCAAGGGGCACCCCATATCTGTTAGAACTGTTTCAATTGCCAAATTTTGAAAACTGTCTACTATTGCTTTTTTTCCTACCTTCAAATCAGTTAATAGCATATTTACTATAATCAGTTTTAAATTAGCTTTTTGCCTAAAGAATAACCACAATATCTTAGTAGATTTTAATCTACATGAACTATTAAGTTAATCCTAAAATTAATAACAAGTTCTAATGGATCAACAATTCATTGTATAAAAGGCTTCTTCTTATCTTGTTGATTCGTTTCTATATCGTGTCTCTCCATTAAAATGGCTTCGCAAACACCAAAAGTTAAATGTCTAAGATAACACGATTTTATGAGTAAAACACACTAAAATAATGAAGTATTCATTCAATGACAACTATCATCAATTGAGATAGATAGTACTTACAAGATTACAAAATTGTTTTCTATTTATTAAGCAAGTCTTATGGTATTTTAAATTAGGCTTGGTATTCATAACACTTCTTGGCTATCTGATGGTAAGTAGTTTGGTTTTAATACCTATTACGATTAGTAGAGGAGCATATGAACTTCCAGAAAAACTGTATCTTACTTTTTATTTGATACAATTTCGTGAATAACTTCATCCAAAACAGTCTTTAGTTGGTATGAATCTAAAAAAAACACTGTTGGTAATTGCAGGGCCTACTGCTAGTGGAAAAACGGCATTGGGTATTCAATTGGCCCAACATTATCAAACAGCAATTCTATCGGCAGATTCTCGTCAGTTCTACAAAGAAATGGAAATAGGAACAGCCAAGCCTAGTGCAGAAGAACGCGCTGCTGCACCGCACCACTTTATAGATAGTTTATCCATTCAACAGGATTATAATATTGGCGATTTTGAACGAGATGCAGTAGCTTTTTTAGAGGCATTTTATAAACACCAAAATGTAGCCATATTGGTTGGAGGATCTGGTTTATATATTAAGGCCGTTTGCGAAGGATTAGATATATTTCCAGCAGTGCCAACAGGGGTACGGGAGAGGTTAATGCAGGTATTGGAAGAACAAGGCATAGAAGCCTTGCAAGAGGAATTGGCGGTTGCAGATCCTGTCTATTATGCCAAGGTAGATCGTGCCAATCCACATCGATTGATTAGAGCATTGGAGATTTGTAGAAGTACAGGGCAGGCATTTTCCTCCTTTCAGGGCAAAGAACGCAATCCCCGTTTGTTCAAATCCTTAACCATCGCCATCCAGTGGGAGCGTGCCGAACTGTATGCAAGAATCAATAAGCGTGTGGATCAAATGGTAGAGCAGGGATTGGTTGCAGAAGCTCGCACATTGCACCCTTATCAACAGTTGAATGCCTTACAAACAGTGGGGTACAAGGAGTTGTTTGACCATTTTAATGGGTTGACGGATTTGCCTACAGCGATAGAACTAATCAAGCGCAATACACGACGTTATGCCAAGCGGCAGTTAACTTGGTTGCGTAAGCAAGCGGGAGTACATTGGGTAAGCCCCAATCCCAATTTGGAGGAGCTGACCCAATGGATAAAAACGCATCAATAAGCCCCTTACTGCTTCAAATTAAGCTGTACAATTACGGCATTATGATCCGAAATAGCCTCATTATTGGTAGGAATAATTGTACTCTGAATACCCCATTTTTTTTGGCGATAGTTGTTTTCGCCACACAATTCTGTCAAGCTCAAGGACAATAAAATATGATCCAATTGTTCTAATTGCCCTCTATAATTATACGTCCAACGCACCTTGGGATCATCAAAATAATACAAATCTCCTGTCTGAATCAACTCTTCTCCGATGTCTCTAAATCCTCTAAGAGTCAGTAATACCTCGTGGCGTGGCTCGCTATTGAGGTCGCCCATAATCACCACATGCTTGCCTTGTTGGAGGTAGGGCAAGGTCACACGTCGAGCAATTTCGGCCTGCATCAAGCGTTTTTGATCACTGTCCTCTCCACCACGCTCTGATTTAAAATGAAAAACAAACACATTTAAATCTATGCCCTGAGCCGTAACTGTAGCTTTCATGCCTTTGGTAATGCCTGTAGAGGCCGTTTGTTCATAGTCTGATTCTGCAAAGTACAAACCGCGATTAGGAAAATTAGGCACGATATCTTTGAGTGGAAATTTAGACAGTAGGGCCACGTGCTGCCCTGTATTGGTATCGTCCGATTGGCAAACTTTCCAATGGGGATAATCCGCACCCTTTTTCTTTAAAGCCTCTACGAGTGCCTGCACGGCTTGTTGGTCGCCCACTTCGGTCAAGCCCAATACATCGGCCTTTAGGCTCACCAAATGTTCGGCCACTTTATCCACCGCCTCTACAAATTTCTTTTGTCTAAAACGCTCGTCGCGCCATTCTTGGGGTAGCTTTTTATTGTCAAAAGGCAGCCCATATTTCATATGTACTTTATTGGGCAATAAAAACTCACAATTGAAGGTGGCTAGGCGTACAGATTGCGCCCACAATTGGACATTACAACTTACAAAGAGCAAAAAAAATAAAATTCTCATAATTGGTATTACTGCTGGTTAAATAAGAATGCAAAGGTACAAGGAAGTTGGGGGATTTTGGGAGGAAGAACTAATATTCTATCCATATGCAGTAGGCGCAAGAGATCTCTTGCGCCTACTGCATATACCCTATGATTTTTTTTGAGAATGCCTTTTGAGGCTTTTATGCGGTATTAAAATAAACAATTATCCGCACAAAAAAAGCAGCTTCCCCAAAAGAGAAGCTGCTCTGCTATATAATTTATTTTGTTACGGGATCTAACACTTGCCTGGGCGTTTGCCAATGCCCGATTCTTTGACCAAACGATTGAGTGTTTTTTCATAAAAATCCAAGAGCAAGTTGGTAATATTCAATTCAATATCAATTTTGCGATATTCTCCACCTTTTTCATTCTCAGGATGCTCATAGGCTCCTACCGTAATAGGAACCCCCATAAAGTCAAGTTGTTGTTTGACGGTCCAAGCACGCGCAATCCCCAATTCCATATTGGATTTGAGTTCGCGAGTGATGTGGCGGGTCTTTTTTTCCAAGGTATCTACCGTACCATTTTTGTTGCCCAAAAAGTGAGTGTATGGCGTGCCTTCGGGAATGTCTAAGGATTTATCATATTTAGCACCAGAAAAACGATAACCATCGGTGTGCCCTTCTAGGTAAATAAAGAAATCTTCCTTGCAGCGCATACTGGCTTCACAGTACTTGCTCAGTACTTCTTGGTCTACAAAAGAAGCAATTTTTTTGTAATACTCAGGATCACCCATTTTGGCCAAATTGGTTTTTTGACACAAGCTCGGTGCCACAATATAGCGTACGCCAATATAGCCCAAGGGTTCATAATTGACGGTAGTTTCGCAAGGTTGTTTATCCGAATTGAGCACATCATACATCACTAGCGAAGAGGCAGGGCCAAAGGTCTCGCGCTCTTGGTGGGTGATTTTCCTAGCCTTCAGCACCAACGCCCAATATTTGCACTGGTAGACTTTGTTGGTTAGACGGCGTACTTGGCAGGCCAAGGCTTCGTCATAGCTCAAGCTTTTTTCTTTTTTGAGCTGTTGAATTTGTTGCAGAAATCCATCGCCCAAATCACAGGGATCAAGCAAACCTTTGATGGCCCAAGACTTGGTTTGTGCAATGGGATCGCAGTAGAAGTCTACCAAGCGAATTTGATCGCGAACCATGCTGTCTTTACTTGGAAAACCTTCGAGCCATTCTGTTTCAGTATCTGTTTGGGTGTACAATTCCCAAGCTAGATCTAAATCTGCCAAGTCTTTGGCGGCTTGTTTTACTTTGCTGTCCAATTCATTGAGCTTGTCGAGCGTTTCATCATCCAGTGTGAGCAAATAATCTTCTTGCAATTTGTAGATGTCGGCTAGTCGTTTTTTGCCTTTCTCACAGAAATTGACCGTACCATCAATAATATAAGAACGTGCTTGAGCAATTTTATCACAGTACTCAAATACAATATCTAGTTGTCCTTTTATCTTATTATCAGGCACAAACTCCTTCCAAGTAGCATTGAGTTTTGCTAGGTTTTGGCCTTCGTTCTTAACACGATCTTTGAGTTCTTCAAGGCGTTTGGTGGTGGCGGCATCTAGGGTAGGATTGTGTTCTTTTTGAACCTTGGCTACTTGCTCTAGGGCGTATTTGCCACTTTGGCAAGGGTTGGTATAGCCATCCAATAAGTAAGCTTGCACCTCTAGGGCGCGATTACAAACAAACTCATACGTATAGGGCAAATCTTCGTCTACTTCATCTGTTTTTTGCAGATGCGCCCAAGCCTTGTTTAGGTCTGCTGTTTCCTTGCTGCGTTTGTCTACTGTGGCTTGCAATTGGTCAATTTTGCCTTGCAAGTCGGCTTCCCAATCCGCACCATGTTTGGCTTTTAGGGCTTTGAGATCGGCGAGGCGTTTTTTGCCTTTTTCGCAACTGTTCATAATTCCGTCCATCACATAAGCCTTGGCTAATGCACTGTTCTCACAATACTCATAACCAAATTCAGCAGGCTTGGACAATTTATCATCAGGCAAAAAGTCCTTCCAAGCTTCATCTAGTGCAGCAGTGGCTTGCAGTTCATTTTCTACCAAATTTTTTAGTTTTTTGAGATTGCTGCTGGTCGTGCCATCTAGGCTAGGCTGGTGCTGGCGTTTGATGCGATCAATGCTATCCAAAGCCATCTGACCATCCACACAAGGCGCACGCAGTCCGTCAAGCAAGTAAGCCTTTACCTCTGCCGCGCGATCACAGACAAATACATGGTCGTAGCTGCCTTTTTTGGGGAATTTGCCACCAGCAGTATAGTTGTTCCAATACTGGTTGAGCTTTTCTAAGTCCGTATTATTACTATTGACCATATCCTCCAACCAAGTAATCTTTTTGGCAACTTCGGCAGGGACGGCGTGTTTCATGCCTTTTTGTAGCGAGCGAATTTTTTGGAGCATTTCATCTCCTGTACCACAAAAATCGGCCGCTGCACGCAAGAGACAAGCTTTGATATTGGGAACCGTATAACAATCAAACACAGGAATTTCAGTATCAAAACCTGGTGAAACATCGGTTTGCATGTAAGCCTCCCAAGCAGGATTGACCGCATCAATGCCTGCCCACAGCTTTTTCATGGCCTCAATTTCCTCACTCAAACCCTGTACATCATCAGGGTTAAAGCTAGTTTTGGCCAATTTTAGTACTCTATTCTCAAAGTTATTTCTAGCTTGTTCTAGGTTGGCCTCACAGTAATAGGCATGAGCAGTGAGGTAAAAGTACTTGGCTAGTGTGCCTTTTTCACAAACCTTTTTGGCTTCTGGCACGGCCTCTACCATGCTTCTGGTAACACTATATTTATCATTGATAAAACGACTCCAAACAGGGGCAAGGTCTTTGTATGCTTTTATTTTCTTTTTCATCAATGCTAGACGATCTCTATAACCTGGGATTCTATCCTGAACAGCATCATCTATAGTTGTAATTTCGCGCATCATTTTATCTGCTTCTGGAATATTATCCGCACAGAAATAGGTGTTGGCATACATCAAGGAGTACTTGAGGTAGTTGGCCGGCTGTGAACGTTCTGGCTTGACCAATTCCGAAACATTGGAGGCTTTTTGATTGCGTAAGAATTCCTGCCAAGTTTCTTCCATGTTTACCAATTGTCCCCAACTGTTCTGAGGAAGTGCTATGGCAGCAAGGATAAAAAAGGTATACAATACGTATTGGAAATTTTTTTGCATAATAGGTGTGTTGGTTAATAATGGTTTTAGTGTTATAAAAATACACAATTTTGTTGAAATTGCTTGAATGGAATGGGCGAGGGCTATTATTACAAATGTCCAGACACTGTCTGGACATTTGTAATTACTCTTCTTCGTCATAAGAAGTAATGGCTCTTTGAACTTGTTGGATTAGTGCATCTTTATCGGGTAAATAATAAATATATTTAGAGGCAAAAATTTGATTGTTTAATCCGCCTAAGGCATATTCTGCTACAATTTCATCTTTGTCTGTGCAAAGAATAATACCAATTGGATCATTGTCAATATCTTCATTAATCTCTGTTTTGTAATAATTGAGATAAGCATTCATTTGTCCCGCATGGGCAGGAACAAACTTGCCCATTTTTAGATCAATTAATACATAAGAGCGTAATATTTTATTATAAAAAACCATGTCTACATAATGATGATTATTACCAATAGAGACACGTTGTTGAGAGCCAACAAACATAAAGCCTTTGCCCAATTCTAATAGAAAAAATTCAATTTGACGAATAAGTTTTCGCTCTAAATCTTTTTCTAGTAATGGCTTGTATTCAGGAATACCTAGAAATTCTAAAACATAAGGTTCTTTAATTAAATCACTAGGATGCCTAATGATTTGTCCTTCCTTTGATAATTTTAGAACAGTTTCTTTGTTGAGATCTCCTTTAGATAACAATAGCCGTTCAAAAAGGGAGCTTTTTATTTGACGTTTTAGTTCTCTAACAGACCAGCCAGCGTTTTCTGCTTCTTTTTTGTAAAACGCTCGTTTGTATTCATCACTTATGCTCAACAACTCACACCAATGGCTCCATCCCAATTGTCCAGACAGTGTTTGGACATCTGGATAAAGCTGATACAGGACTCTCATATTACTTAGGTTGGATCTAGAAAAGCCGCGTCCTAGTTCCTTAGTTAGTTGTTTAGAAAGAGCCAAAATCAATTGTCTGCTACTCCAGTCTTGCTCCTTTTCTTTTTGTGTAATAATGCGTCCTATTTGCCAATAGGTGAGCAGTAGTTCTTGATTGACACTTGCTACAGTTCGTGTTTGAGCACCTACTACCACTGAGCGGATAGCTTGTACAAAACTTTTGATAGGTAGATTGGATGGTTTCATAATATAAAACTACACCGTGTAATGAATGTTAATTAAGTAGTCTCTAAAAAGTTCTCGCACTAACAACCGAGGCTATGCGATTTAGTGCGCTGATTATTTGATACACTGTATCTAATAAATCAGATCGCTTCGCGAGTGCTTATGAGCTCGGTTCTGTTTCTCGTCTACTTAAAACACTAATTGCAATATGATTTGTAGAAAAGAATGGTAACGGATTTTTTCAAATTCGTGTATGGATTCTACTATACAAGAAAAAATATTTGCACTAAGATAAACAAAAGTGTCCAAACACAGTCTGGACACTTTTGAAAAGTAAGCGAAAGGGTATTAATTGCAACGTCTAACATACACCCGAAGCAATTCTACTTGATAATCCAATTCATTATCGTAGCTTATATTTTTTTGGCTGGCTAGTTGGTCTATTTTTTTGAGGTATTTCTTACCATCTTGGCAGGGTTGGAGGAGGCCGCGAATAACCCAAGCTTTGAGTGTCGATTCATCATTGCAGTAATGGCTTTCGAGGTTGATTTTGCTGGGGTCTACATCTGATAATTTATCGGTAGTGCCCGCCAAAGCCCAAGCCTTGTTGAGTCCATCTTCTTGGGGCTGTCCTTTTTGTACCATTTGATACAATTCCTCCAATTTATCTTCCATTGTTCGGTCAAGCGTAAGCAAATAATCTTCTTGTACTTTGTAAATATCAGCTAGACGTTGTTGGCCTTTGCTACAGAAATGGAGCGTACCATCCATAATTAAGGCACGTACTTCGGCAATTTTATCACAATACTCAAATTCTATATCCAAGTCTCCTGCTATCTGATTGTCAGGCACAAAATCCTCCCAAATCTTGGTGACTTTGGCCACATTGCTGCCTTCATTGGCCAAACGACTTTTGAGCGATTGGATGTAATTGGCTGTTTCTGAGTCTAAGTCAGGGCTGTATTTTTGGATAACTTTGTCTACTTCTCCAAGGCCATATTCGCCACTCAAACAAGGGTTGGTATAACCATCTAAGAGGGCGGCACGAACATCTAGGACTCTATTACAAGGATATTCATAATCGTATTCATAATCATTGCTCACTTTGCCTGTTTTTAGGAAATAATCCCATGCTTGATTGATGACCACTTGGCGATCTGCAATTTTTTCTACTTTGGCTTGTAAGCCCTCCAATTTTTCTTGGGTCGCTGCATCTATTTCAATTTCATATTCTACCATCAAATCATCAATGGCTTCTAGTTGCTCTTCCCCCTTTTCACAAGCTTTGGTCGTGCCCTCAATGATGTGGGCTTGCAATTGGGCGATTTTCTCGCAATAATCAAAGGCAAGGGCATAGTCTTGTGATAATTCACTATCGGGCAAAAAGTCTTCCCATGCTTCTTGGAGTACGGTTACATCCCCTGAACTAGCAGAAACGGCTTTTTTGAGGGCTTTGAGTTGTTTTTGTGTTTCGTTAGAAAGTTCTGGGCGATGCTCTCGGCGAATATTGGCAATATTTTGCAAGGCTTCTGCTCCTTTTTCACAAACGCGCGTAAGTCCGTCTAGGAGCTGTGCTTTGACTTCTGCTTCACGATCACATTTGAACTCATATTGGTAGGCCGCATCACTAGGGATGGTACCCGCACTCAAAAACTTTTTCCAATAGGTATTTAAGACCACCAAATCTGTACGAATGGCTTTTACTTGGCGTTCAATATCCTCAATATGACCAATAATATTGCTGGGTAATGGCTCACGGCTTTGGCGGCGCAAGACCTTGATTTTGTCTAGCAAGGGTTCTCCTTGGGTACAAATATCATAGTTGGCTTTGAGAATGTAAGTTTTGATATTGGGTAGAATATAACAGCTATACACGGGCATTTCGGCATTCATGCCAGGGGAGATGCCTGTAGCATCAAAGGCTTCCCAAGCAGGTTCCATTTCGTCCATAGCCGTCCAGTATTGCGCCATTTTGTCTACTTCCTCACCCAACCCTTCTACATCGTGTGGATTGAAGGTGGTGGCAACTAGACGTTTGATTTTGGTGTCGTAAATATCTCTAGCTTGGTACATATCTTTCTCACACAAGTAATCGTGTGCAATCATGTAGAAGTACTTGGTGAGTGTACCGCGCTCACAAATTTTGGAAGCTTCGGAGTATTTCTGAACTTCTTCTCTTGAGACACTTTTGGGGTCGGATTTAAATTTGCTCCACAATGGGGCCAAGCTTTTGTAGGCGTTGATGTTTTCTTTTAATCCAAGGTAACGTTCTTCAAAACCTGGGATTCGGTCTTGCAACTCTTTGCCCATGCGTTCAATTTCGTTTATCATGTTATCGGCCTCCTCAATATTATCTCCACAGAGATAAGTATTGGCATAAATGAGGCAATACTTGATGTAATTGGCAGGTTGTGATTTCTCTGGTTTGGGCAATTGAGAAATATTAGAAGTTTTTTTGTTGGCTAAGAATTCTTGCCAAGTTTCTTCCATATTCACAAACTGTGCATGGGCGGTTACCGTACCCAACAGTAGAAAAATACTGAGATATAAAAGGTGTTTGTAATTCATCATAATCGTGTAAATCCATTTAAAAATATTAGGAAAGTACCAACGTCACTTTTCCTATTGCTCCTTTTAATACAAGAACCAACCCAAAATAAAAAATAGCGGTCAATAAGGCTATTACAATAGACCAAAATAAAGCTATTCTAATAAAAAATAAACTAAAGATGGATAGTACTAGTAACCTATTATAGAGGTAAATTATTGTTTGAATGAGCAGTATTTATTGCAGGAAGCATCTTTCTGGTTTCGGATAGTTTTATCCTAAAAACATCCCCAAAACCTGCTTATCCAACGCCTCTATATACGCTTTTCCATATTCCTCCTGCTCCAACTCCGTATACAAAAACGCTGGCCAGTCATTGGGATAATCAGCAGAAAAGGAAGCGACACCACAGGCAATACTCGCCACACTGTCTGTATCTCCACCTAGTTTGACGGCCAAATCTAGTACCTCACGTAGCGTTTTGCCATTTTTGAGCACTGTTAATACGCCATCAATAGTTTCTAGGGCATCACAAGCCACAGGCGTTTGTTTGTTGTGGTCAAATTGCCACTGGCAGTGGTGTTCTACAAAGGCTTGGAGCTGTTGGGGGCTGCCCAATTGGTAGCAGTGATAATGAGCCATGAGGGCAACAGCTTGGGCAGATACAATGCCCTCTGGGGTATCGTGGGTGATGCTGGCTTGCAAGGCGGCTTTGTCCATGACTTCTTGAATCGTAGGGTAGAGGCCAATGGGAACGGCTCGCATGGCTGCCCCATTTCGTTTGCTGTGGGGGTGAATATTGGCTAGGAATTCTTGGGCAGTCTGTTGTTGGGTGAGGAATGTATAAAATCGCTTGGCATAGCCATGTCTGGGATCTCTGTGAAAGGCTTTTAGGAAATACTTGGTAATGCTTTCTTTTGTCCAAGGAGCACCACTGAGCATCAATTCTACAATAGCGATAGACATTTGGGTATCGTCGGTGTATTGGCCTGCTTCCAACATATCAATTCGGCTGGGATAATATTGGTTTAATTGATGTTCGGCTTGGATAATTTCGGGGCTTACAAATTCAAAGCCTGCTCCATAAGCATCTCCAATAGCAATTTCTAGCAACATGGTGGTTGGTTTTTGGTTGTAATAATTTAGTATGTTCTGCTAATTTTAGTTTATTTGAAGTACTACATACGGTGTAAAGTAAGCTTTATGATATTTTGTTATGTTATCGTTGACAACCAACTTGGAGTTGGTTATACTTGCGTTAGTTAGTGTGCGTTGCTTAGGAGCTTTGCACAAACTCGGTTCAACACAATCTGGGGTGTTCTAGTATAGCTCAGAATAGTTGAATAGTGTACTTTACACTAGACTCAGGTTGAAGTGTTATAACTCAATTTGTCAACAGGATTCAAAATTACAATTCTTATGGAAAATAACCCTTTACAATCAGGTATTCATTATGCTTATCAACTAGAAATGGGGCGTTTTTTGATTTTATGGTTTGTGTTTGCTGGGGCAGGAGTTGCTTTTGTGTACGTGGGCAGTGGATTACAAGGATGGCCAGATGGGTTGAGCCTCTTGATGGGGGGCGTTTGTTTGCTTTGTTGGGTACTGGTGAGTTGTTCGTTTTTTAAGCAGAAGGAAATTGTCTTTGATGCAACTTTCTTTGCTTGTCCTCACCAAAGCCCTTTGAGAATGTTTCAGACCATCAATATTAATTATAAAGATCTGTTGAATGTTCAGAAAATAACACATGCAGACAAGGAATATTTAAGGGTGGTATATGCACAAGGGCAATTGTTTATAGGAAAGGCGATGTTGGCTGATGCTGCCCACTTTGAGGAGATTAATTATTTGTTGTTTTATCAATTGGGGCAGGTGTTAAATAGTTAAGGGTTGGCGTAAAAACACCATATATAGTGCTTCTACGCCAACCCCTTTTATTATAATTTAGTGGATGAGCGTTTAGCAACCCAATTTAGGGCGTTTGCCAATGCCTGATTTTTCGACCAAGTTTTTGAGCGTTTTTTCATAGAAATCCAACATCAAATTGGTGATGTTCAATTCAATTTCAATACGTCTGAACTCGCCTCCTTTTTCGCCCGATGGATGCTCATAAGCTCCTACGGTAATAGGCACATTCATAAAATCCAATTGCTGCTTCACTGTCCATGCACGGGCAATTCCCAATTCCATGTTGGATTTGAGATTGGTGGTAATGTTCCGAGTTTCTTTGGTAACCGTATCTACCGTTCCACTATTGTCTTGTACAAAGTGGGTGTAAGGGGTTCCTTCTGGAATATTTAAGGACTTGTCGTATTTGGCTCCTGAGAAACGATTCCCATCGGTATGGCCTTCTAAGTAAATGTAAAAATCTTCTTTACAACGCATATTGGCTTCGCAGTATTTGCTCAACACTTCGCGATCTACCCAAGAGGCAATTTTTTTGTAGTATTCAGGATCCCCCATTTTGGCTAGATTGATTTTCTGACACAAGAAAGTGGTGATGGTATACTGAATGCCAATTTTGCCCAATTGTTGGTATTCTACAGTAGTTTCGCAAGGCTGTTCCTCTGAGTTGAGGTCAGCACGCATGATTTCAGAAGAGGCAGGCCCAAAACGCTCACATTCTTCATACGTAAGTTTCCATGCTTTGAGCACCAACTTCCAGTATTGGCATTGGTATACTTTGGCACGTAGGCGATCTACTTGGCAGGTCAGCGCATCATCATAGCGCAATTTTGCATCTTTTTTGAGCTTTTCAATTTTCTTTAAGTAAGGTGCACCTTTGGTACAAGGATCGAGTTGTCCTTTGATGACCCAAGCTTTGGTTTGTGCAATTTTATCACAATAAAACTTGACCAAGCGAATATTGTCTCTTACGGCTCCTGTATCTTTTTGAGGAAACCCTTCGTCCCACTCCATTACTTTATCCGTACTAGTGTACAATGTCCAAGCCGAATTAAGATCGGCTAAATCCTGATCCGAAGCCTCTTGTTTGGCTTGCAGGGCATCAATTTTTTTAGTAACTGCATCGGCTAATTCAGGATCATCGGTGCTTTTTACTTTTTCGATGTCTGCCAAGCGTTTTTTGCCTTTTGCACAGAAATTAATGGTTCCATCCATGACATAAGCCTTGATTTGAGCTTCCTTATCACAATACTCATACGGAAAATTTAGTTTGCCACTGACTTTATTATCAGGCAAAAAATCTTCCCAAGCTTCGTTGAGTTTGGTCAAGTTGGATTTTTCTTTGTTGACACGAGCTTTGAGCTGTTTGAGCTTGGTGGTGGTTTCATTATCCAAGTCAGGATTGTGCTTTTTTTGGATGCGTGCAATTTCTTTTAGAGCTTTGCTACCATCTTCACAGGGATCGGCAAAACCATCCATGATGTAGGCTTTGACTTCCGCACTTCGGTCACATTCAAATTTGTGCCCATATTTAGTACTGGAAACCTTGCTTTCTGGCAAGAATTTTTTCCAAGCCTTGTTGAGGCCAGCCAAGCTTTTGTTGTTCTTAGCCACTGCTTTTTCTAGCCATTCGATTTTGTCGGCAACATCTGCTGGAATTTTGTGCGTGTTGGTTTCTTGCAAGGCTTTGATTTTTTTAAGCATTTTATCTCCTACGGTACAAACATCGGCGGTAGCACGTAGGATATAGGCTTTCATACTCGGAATAGAGTAGCATTCTACCAAAGGCAATTCCGTGTCAAAACCTGGCGAAACATCGGTTTCGATCAATGCGTCCCAAGCAGGATTGAGTTTGTCGAGTGCCGCCCATACTTTTTTCATTTTATTCACGCGGTCTTCCATGCCTGGCACTTGAGAAGGCTCAAAGGAAGTTTTGTCTACCAATTTTTGTACCCTACCTACAAAATGACCTTTGGCCTTGGCCAATTCACCCGAACAGTAATAATCCATAGAGGTCATGTAAAAGTACTTGGCGAGCGTGCCTTTTTCGCAGACCGATTTGGCCCCTTGTAGCGTGCCTGTAGTGAGTTGGTCAGCGGTTACCGCTTCTCCGCCCACAAAGTTGCCCCAAGCTTTGTCGGCTGCTTTGTAAGCTTTGATTTTTTTCTTTAATTCTTCGTATTTGGCTACAAAACCAGGAATTTTTTCATGTCGTTCTTTGTCGATACCAGCTACTTGGCGCATCATTTTTTCGGCATTGGGCAAGTTATCGGCACAAAAGTAGGAATTGGCATACATCAACGAGTATTTGAGGTAGTTGGCTACTTGCTCCTTGCTAGGCTCTGTAAGCTTACTAATAGCAGAAGTCTTGGGATTTTTCAGAAATTCCTGCCAAGTTTCTTCGTAGTTGACTAATTGAGCATTGGCGCTGGGCAGTAAAAAAACTAGAGCAATCAGCAAGCTCCAACAATAAAGTACGTTTTGTCTCATTTTTATGGCATTGTTTTGAGGAGTACAGAGGGTAGAGCATCTGCAAGACTCCTATTGAAAGGATTAGATAACGGTTCAAATTGTTTTAGAGACTTGGTATTATGGTATGATAAGTGATCTCAACATCTGTTTAACACTTTGTTAAGACAAGACATATATAAGGAATAATGGTGGTATGGACAAATTTTGA
>JBGCDW010000017.1:0-16670 GCA_045105775.1 Aureispira sp. | reverse complement strand
TTTACTACAATCTTGCCAAATTGCTTTCCTTTGTCCATATACTCAAAAGCTTCTTGACCTTGCTCTAAATCCCATGTACTGTCTACTACAGGTACTAATTTCTTGGAGGCTACAAAGGCTAACAAACGCTCAAATTCGGATCTACTGCCCATGGTAGAGCCTAGAATAGACAATTGTTTCCAAAATACCCGTTGGGGGCTTACTGTAAATTTGCCGCGTGTGCCGCCATAAAATACAATGCGTCCAGCAGGAGCTGCAATATCTACCAAACGTTTAAATCCTTCGCCCCCTGCACTGTCTACAATCACATCAAATTCACCGCCTGCTTGTTCCTTCAGTATTTTGTGCCAGTTTTCTGTTTTGTAATTGGCCCCACCAGCCGCGCCCAAGGCTATAGCCCGTTTGATTTTTTCTTCAGAGCTGGATGTGACATACACTTCTGCCCCCAATGCTACTGCCATTTGAAAAGCCATGAGGGCAACGCCTCCACCAATGCCTGAAATGAGCACGCGATCCTGTCCTGTAGCCTGAGCACGAACGAGCAATGCTCGAAAGGCCGTGAGTCCTGCCAAGGGCAAGGCAGCCGCTTGTTCAAAACTAAGATGACTGGGTTTGGCAAATACTTGTGCTACATCTACTACAACATATTGCGCCAAACAACCATCGGCAGGCATGCCCAAAATTTGATAATCTTGGGGTTGTACCGCTTCGTTGTCCCAGCCTATGCCGGGGAGCAGAATCACCTCTGTATCTAGCCAAGCATTATTCACACCCTCGCCCACAGCAACCACTTGCCCTGCGCCATCAGAACCTAAAACAACAGGTGTTTTGATATGAGCGTACAAGCCCTGTTGTATGTATATATCTCGATGATTGAGTGCAGCCGCCTGCAATTGTACCAAAACTTGTCCAGCTTTGGGCGTTGGTTTTTCTATATCTTGATAATCGAGGGCTTGCTTAATCGCAGGCAGAACTAAGGCTTTCATATATTATAATACAACACCTCTAATAGTTGCTTGACAACTATAGATTAATGTTTGCTTGAACGTGAAATAATTTTGGTGTAAGGTAGCCACTTTCTAAACATTCTACGCTGTTCCTCGGTAAAATTATTCCCACCAATATAAACAGTATCTAGATTCTTGAGTTGATCTAGGGCTTGTGGCAAGTCGCTCAAATTGTTGTTTCTCAAGTCTAATACTTCTAATTTTTTTAAAGCTAAAATCTCTTCTGGCAGTACATCAAATTTATTATTACTTAAGTCCAGATGTTTGATTTGCTGTAATTCAACAATTGTTTTGGGCAAGGCTTTGAGCTCATTTCTGGAAAAATTCAACCGCTCTAATTTAGTTAAGTTATTGATGCAATCGGGTGCTTCTACCAAAGCGGTATTTTGAACAGTAAGGCGTTCGAGATTAGTAAATAAATTAATATCTTCCGACAGGTGTGTCCATTGCTCATTAGCAATAACTAACATGTATTGTTTTTCTGCTGTAGAGGATTGATCGTTGCTTGCTCTCCAGTAACCTTCTGGATAAGAGGTCTTGGCACATGACAATAAGAGGAATACAAATAGTAAACTGAGGTAAGAGGTTACTTTCATGACAGAATGATTTTGGTGGTGTGGTGTATAGATTAACGACAAAGCTTGGTAGGGAGCCAAAGCTTCTAAGTAATTTAAAGATAATAAATAAATTACTAATTATCACAACCTAACAGCCTATAGCACCATTGGGCTAAGTAACATAGCTACCACAAAAATCTTAGCTAAATGCTCCTGTTCTTCGAATAATAATAGGAAAATCCTTATAAATACTGAATGGTTTGCCTGAGCGAAGACGCTGTTTGAGGGGGGCTAACAAATCACGAATACGCTTAGATTTGATGCGTTTGTAAGAACGATTAATTACAATGGCAAAATGAGGTTCCATAGATAGCTCTTTACCATCTACCCAATAGATGCCACGCTTCATATACATAATCTCTCCTAGCTTATAGGGTTTGCCTTTAAACTCTTCGGTAGAACGCCATTTGAGCAATTTTCCGATAACTAATACATAATCAAGCTCTGTATTGTAGCTCTTGATTTCATCGTCATCACTTTTCTTTTTCTTATAAGGATACTCTGCCATGATCGTCACGGGCTGAATCATCATATAAGGTTTACCAAGCATAAATTTATAATCGCGCTTGAGTTGATCATTCAGCTCACTTTTGGTATAGCGTTTTATATCTCGATGATCACTTTTGGAGTTTTTGGTAATATCTAAGCGTGCTTTTCTTTTCTCTTTTTTGTAGGGTAAAAGAGGTTTCGGTTTTTGATTAGAACTACCAACCAGATCGCCTAAAATGCCTCCTGAATCTTCTTCCTCCTCCTCCTCCTGTTCGAGTCCTCGTGTAGTGCCCACATTATCCTCTGTCAGAAAGGAAGCCAAGTCACTATCTTCTTTTTCGTCTACATCGGTGTCGGCATCATTCCCAAAAAAGGAAGCTAATAAATCATCATTATCGGCATCGTCTTCCTCTGGTTCATCATCAAAGAAAGAAGCTAATAAATTGTCATCGTCTAGATCTGTATCTTCATTCTCAAAAAAAGAAGCTAATAAATCGTCATCGCTCTGTATACCATCAGAACCGTCTTCTGGATTTGTCAAGTCATCTGCCATAAGTAAGGGCTGTTTGATTGCTTATCAATAGTCTGCTACTCCATTAATATCTTGTAGCATGTCACAAGACACTAATTGTATTCAAGATAACATTATTATGAGAAAAGACCAATTGGAAAGAAGATTTTCTTAAGGTCTGCGCCAACGTATCCACCAAGGCAATTCATTTTTTGTAATTCTGTAATATGGCTTATTTTGAGCACCAAAGCTTTCGTAGAATCGAGCAATTCCCTCTACTGCCGAGCCTTCAAAATCAATATGGCGATGGCTCCCTGCTTCTCGTTGCACGGTAGCATCTAGTAGATATGCCATAGCACCAATCTCTTTCCCTCTAAGGGTCGTTACATTGAGTAAATTAATCAATGCTGCTCCCTCAAACATAAAGAATATAGCTGCACACAATTCTTTGTTGCTATCATAGGCTGCCGAGATAACTCCTTTGCCTCGGTGCAAACAATTCCAAATAATTCTAGAAGCAGTGTGGTACAAGGCATCAGGATGCTTGACACCTTTGGCGAGTTGAGCTTTTTTTACAGCAGCTACAAACTTATCGGGCTGCATGTTGGCCGTTAGGTATAAGCTGTGCCCTTGCGCCTTTTTGATGTTGCGTTTTGTATTTTTAGAATAAGCGGCATATAGTTCTTCGTATGGCTTATCTAGATAGAGCAAATAATTGGGCTGGCTAACCACTTGGTATTCCTTGAGTTTCATGACATTGGCATTGTCATCATTAAACGGAATATCCCAATATTTGAATTCGTGTGGAATGGCATTCAAAAATTGCTGAATACGGTCCTTGGAGCGCACATTGACCGTAAACAAGCCCAATTGTTGGCAAAGGTGAGGCTGATACAATTGCTTTATTTTAAAAAGCTTATCGTTCCAAACCAATGGAAATACCGACTGGTAATCGCCTTCTACCAAGCCCATCCATTCGCTGGTAACATTATCTAGATACCAAGTATAGCCGTATATTTTGCTATTGGCAGCATAATGCACACAACCATTCCATTTGGGGGCTTCTATTTCATCTCTTTTTAACAGTCTTATTTCCATGTTGGATTTGCTTTGTTTGTCAGTTAAACAGCAAGCTGCATATTGGGTTCAGAAATTTTGTAATAGTTGAACAAAAGTCTACTGTAGAGCAATCAAGTCTATTGCAAGTTCAAAAATATGTTTCAAGTATTTTTGCTCTCCTAAAGAACCAATCTATTGCTTTGTTAAGAAATTTTTATAATAGACATTATTACGAATAGCTTTGCAGCGAAAAAAGCATCTTTTTACTTAGCTTCGCTGCTACTTCGTGGTCGTGAGCCCTTCGGGGTTCCCTCACTCATCGTTAAAAATTATTTTATGAACTCGCTCCGCTCGGTTAATTCCATAGCGCTGCTATGAACTAAATACGCTGAGGAGTTGTGCTTTGCACAAGCATCGCAGATCGTACCTGATTATTAGATACACTGTATCTAATAATCAGATCGCTTCGCGAGCGCGAGTGCCTTGATTGATAAAAAACCGAGGCTTTGCCGAACCGAGCCTGTGGCGAACTCATAAGCAACGCGCACTAGCTCGCGTAAGCAAATCTCACTTTTTAAGCTCTATACAACTCCATTCGTTATAATGTCTAATAATGGTTATATCCTCTTTTTTAAAAAAAATTCACTTTTTCAAAACAATTTAGTTTTCTTCTTGTTATAAATGATGTAGATACGATCAAAGAAAAGTAATATTTGGTTAGTTATCAAAGGGGTTAATATCTTTATTAATCTCTACTACACATAGAGGATGTACTGGCAATTATAGTACAAAATTTCTACCTATTAAATAGCAAGCATACACGCATATATAATATCACCAATTGAGTAGTTTCATAAAACTATATGTTGTGGTGGTTTATTATAATATATCATCACCACAGTATATCAAGAATACTATTCGTGATTGTTAAGCGTTTCTACTGCATTGTTTTTATTTTTCCACTTTAATCTTTTCTCAAAGATGTTTTATATGGAAAAATTCAGGAGTATTTAATTGAATACATTGTTTCTCGATCTCAGGCTTATGCAAAAAATCAATTTAGGTACACTTGTAAGTGTAGCTTATTCATTAGTTTTTTGACAAATTCCTACACCTGATAAAATCAAGATAAATTCAATTTGGCAAGTAACGTTGTTTTGTATCTCTTCTATATTTAATCCTATTATTTCACCAACAAAAACATTTTATGAGACAAGATACAAGCATCAATTTTACATTAAAAAGAAGTTTAAATACTATAATTCCTACTAAACATGTACAAGCTACGCTCACGGGTAGTATTGCCGCTATGGCTATGATAGGCTTTCTACTATTTGTAGAGTTAACCAACACAGGAAACAATTTGGGGCTAAAGATGATGAAATATTTAATTTTAGCGATACCAATGTCTATAGGTTTAGCTAGACTAAAAGAACAGGTTTCCAATAAATATAGATTCTTCCAAAAGGGAATATTGTTTGCTGCGGTTGCTTCTTTGGTAGCAGCTACTATTCTAACTTTTTCTTTTATCATCACTGTAGGAATTGACACCTTCAATTTAGCAACGATTACTGCCAATATGACGCATGTAGATGAGCTGGGTAAATCACATGGTTTTGTACCTATATTATCGGCAGCAATGCTTTTTTTAGAAGTATTTGTTATGAGTATGATTACTAGTTTTGCTATTCTATTATACCAGCACGATCACGCACGTACAGCCTAATATTACCATACCACTAATCTTAAGTGTTATTTAAAATATATAATACAAAATAATTATTACGTCCCACATAATTGAACCATTTGTCCTAAGATAGATCAGCAATGTTTATACACAACGTTATTGAACTAGATAGGGACAAATCTCGCAATAACTCGTTGTTACAGTCTCGAATCTCCTTCGAGGCTGTTTTTTTTATGTGTGATATGTTATTTCGTTTTGTCTTTACTGAGTAGAGCCAAGCGAGTTTTGGCGCGACTGTGTAGCGTTGCTTGGTATTGATCGGGTTTTTCCTTCAAACAACGCTCATAATAGCTTTTAGCTTCTTTCCACTCTTCCCTAGATTCGTGTACTATTCCAGCCTGCAAAGCCGCATTGCAAGCATAATAATAGGGTTTCTTGGTGCCGCGTTTAAGGGTTTCTTCAAAGGCTTCTAGGGCAAGATTTTTTTTACGCATTTTTTGATAAATACGCCCTTTTCTATAAAAATACTCTATTTCTTCTTCTTCTTCTTTGAGTTCTTTGATGGTACATTGTTCCAATACACTATAAGCCTTATCATAATAGCCTCCATCATAATACAATCGAGCTTGCAAGAGTTTTAAGTGAGGCTTTTTTTTAGTTTTTGCCGTTTCCATTTCGTTCATAGCAGAGCGATCTGTACTGATGAAATGCTCTCCCTTGCGCTCCACTTGCTGCATGTAATAAAAATACTGGTTGTTATCTTTATGGAGTAGAGCCAACCATGCTAGGCGTTGATAAGCTTCTTTTATGCCATTGGCACCTCGAAATTTTTCCAAAAAATTTTTATAGTTTTCTTCAGCAGTCTTATCCAATCGGTATAGTTTGCAATTGCCTTTGAGCAATTCTAGCTGAGGAAAAGGATACTCCTCGTCCATTTTTTTTCTTTGTTCTAATAATAGTAAAGCTTGTTTACTTTTTCCGATCTTGATGTAACGTGAGGCTAGGATATACGTTGCCATAGGATTGTTCACAGGATCTAACAACGCGGTATTCAAGGCTCCCCAAGCACTAGGATCATCATTGCCCATATATAAGAGCAGCATACTATACAACTGTTGCACCTCTTCGTTCAAAATAAAGTCAGGTTGTTGCTTGCCATGCTGAATAACTTGCTGCAATTCGGACAATCCTTGATCTACATTGCCTCTCAATCCAACTAGTGCCGCCCCCCATTGATACTTACCAGGAATGGCTCCTACCATAGTGTGCAAAATACCCAATGCGCGTTTGTTTAATAAAAAATTTGGGAATCGCTTTTCGTTGCGCTCTAACAATACCGCAGCCTTTTTGATACTCTTGAAAGCTAACATATTGTCTTGATAAAGTGCGTAAATCATAGCCCAACGCAAATGTACATCCGCCTGCGTATATAGGGTATAAGGATCTTGTTCAGAGCCTTGTTCCAACCAAGTTAGGCGCGCTTCTTTGCGCTCCATGTATTTGCCATAAATTGCCTTGGGGCGGCCATCTACAAATGCAAAGTAAAAATCCAAGTAGTCCTCTAAATAATACGGTAACAAATTAAATTTCTTGGATTTTTGGGCGGCTTGGATACGCGGGGCGGCTTGAAATAAGCGAAGGTGCAGTACATCTGTCAGAATTTCTTGCAACTCGTTGTCCCACTTAAAAAAACCTGAATGATTGAGGTTAGTAGGATCAGGTTGAGCAATTATAGTGGTATTCCATGCCATAATCCATACAAGTATATAAAAATAGTTATACTTCATTTTTACAATAATATATTATTAAAAAAACCTTGAAAAACGCGTTGTTTTTCAAGGTCTCTATTAAAATCTGTATTGTTCTTTATTTACTGACAAGAACGATATCATCAGTAACACGGTACTTAAACACTTTCAGCAGCTTCTCTTTCCAATTCTTCTAGAGAGGTTTCGATATTAGATGCCACCAAAACTCTAGCACAATGCTCACACGTAATGATACGCTTGCGTTGTCCCAATTCTAATTGTACTTGCGGTGGAACTTGACTAAAACAGCCACTACAGGCATCACGTTCTACTGTCACAACAGCTAAACCATTTTTGTAGGTTGTAGACAGACGATCGTAAATGGTTAACAAATTGTCATCAATTTTTTTGCGCGCACGTTTTTCTTTACGCAAGAATTTTTGTTCGTCTTTTTCTGTTTTGGCAGTAATTTTTTCTAGTTCGTCCTGCTTCAATGTCATATCAGAGACTTTTTCATCTCTCTTGTGTTTGGAAGCTTCTAGCGTCAATTGTTTATTATTGAGGCGTTGTTGTGTTTCGCGAATGCGTTTGTTTGCTAGTTGAATATCCAAATTTTGTAATTCAACTTCACGTGTTAACGCTTCATACTCTCGGTTATTCTGCACATCGTCTTGTTGCTTGTTGTACCGTTCAATCAAAGTTTCAGATTCTTTGATTTGAGTCTCGTATTGCGCGATGCTTTTTTCTAAATCATGATACTCTTCTTCCAACTTCTCAATGCGCGTATTGAGTGCATCAATTTCGCCCTCCAACGCACTTACCTCCAAAGGTAATTCACCTTGTAATTTCTTGATGTTGTTGAGTTTACTATTAACTGCTTGTAAATCATAAAGATTTTTCAGTTTTTCCTCAACAGGTAAATTGGCGTTAGCATTTTTTTTGGCCATAATATTATAGATAATTTATCGGATTTGTAGTTACTTTGGTACAATGAATTGCAAAATTAGTAAATTTTTGCGTCAAAAGTTCATAAAACAGCTCAATAGTAAATTGTTCACTCTCATAATGCCCTATATCTGCAATAATTAGAGTTTGATCTGCGTCAAAAAACTGATGATACTTATAATCCGCTGTAATAAAAATATCTGCTCCCGCGCTTTTGGCTTGGGACAGTAAAAAGCTTCCTGCACCTCCACAAACAGCAACGCGCTTAATTTGTTCGCGACAAAGTGCGGTATAGCGCACACAATCTGTTTGCATTTGTTGTTTTAGGAATTTCAAAAAATCTAGTGCTTTCATGGGCTCCTCCAATTCTCCTACTACGCCAGCACCTACTTGTGGATGCACATTGTCTAGTGCTACCAAATCATAGGCCACTTCTTCATAAGGATGCGCTTGTTGTAGAGCCTTCAGTATAGCTCCTTGTTGATGAGCGGGCACTAGTACTTCTAATTTTGTTTCGGGTTCTTGATGTTGTTGTCCTACCATTCCTACTGTTGGTGTTGCTCCTGCACCTCCTTTGAATGTCCCTGTCCCTTCAAACTGAAAGCTACACTCTGTATAATTGCCCAATGTTCCAGCTCCTGCCTCAAACAAGGCCTTGGCTACTTTTTCTTTGTGCTGCTGCGGAACAAAGGTGTGTAGTTTTTTGAGCAACCCTTTTTTGGGGGCTAATATACGTGTTTGGTTTAACCCCAATTTTTGTGCAATCTTAGCATTCACTCCATTTTTGAACACATTGTCCAAATTGGTGTGAGCGACATAAATTGCCAAATCGTGCTTGATTGCTTTAATCACCACACGCTCTACATAATTGCGGCCAGTAAACTTCTTGAGTCCACCAAAAACAATAGGATGATGTGCAACAATCAGATTGCACCCCTTTGCAATCGCTTCGTCCAAGACAGCCTCTATGGTATCCAATGCTATGAGAATGCCTGTTAGCTCCCAATGGGCATTGCCAACTAGTAGTCCTGCGTTGTCATAACTTTCTTGATACGACAAAGGGGCTATCTCTTCTAAGTATTGAGTAACTTCTTTTATAAGCATAGGCAATCTTATATTTCGATCAAATGGTATTTCAAGTCTTCTAATAGGCCATAAAGCCTTGGCTTTACAAACAAAAAACAGGAAAACAGCTTCTGCTGTTTTCCTATTTTATATGAAGTAGATACTTTGTGGGTCTACTTATCAAAGGCTATTGCCTAGTATTTCCAATTTCTGCTGGCTTTGCCATCACCTGCTGGACGCGCTTGATCTTGAGCATTCTCATCAGCAATATAGAACTCTACACGACGGTTCATGAAGTGTTCTAGTTCTTTGTTGGCATTCTGAACTAAGTTCTCTACCTCACCATTATAACGAATAATGAAACGGCTACGCTCTATGCCATAACGATTTACTAAGTAATCTACACAAGACATAGCACGGTTGTAAGATAACATGTCGTTGTACCCCTCCGAAGCACGAACATCGGTGTGTCCATGAGCTACTACATTCAAGCTAGGATAACCTTTCATTACACTAGCTACATGTTGCAATTGCTCATAAGCCTCTGGACGCAAGTAGTACTTGTCTAGATCAAAGTGTACCATTGGTAAATACCAATCTTTTAGTGTACCGGCGCTGTTAGAACCTAATGGGTCGTATACTTCATCACCAATTACTAATGTAGGATACTTTCCTGTAGTAGGGTCGCCTGGAATAACTTTTACATCATCTTGTGTGATTGGTTCTGGCACTTGTGCTACACCATCTTTGTCTGTTGGGTAACCAGGAGGAGAGAATGGCTCTTTATCTTGGCTGTTTACAACACCATCACCATCAGAATCCAAAGAACGACCTTTGCTATCTACTTCTGTATCTGGAGGTGTATCTTTTTCTTCATCCAAAGCATTTGGTACACCATCATTATCATCATCTGTAAACCAATCGTCATCCAAAGTACTCTTGATGTCTGCAATATCTTGCATAGGATAGATCAATGGGTTTACAAACCACAATGGTTGAATAGCTTTTTCTTTTTTACCAATATTAAATCCTAAACGCAAACTGGTGTAGTGAGGAATATCAATACTAGAAGTACTAGCTCCATTTTCTTTACGACTTTTTCCGTCAAAGAGATCATCATCAGAAAGGTATACTTGGTGCTCTAATGCTATAGATATACGAGGAGTGATTAAGTATTCAAATGACAAACCAATGTTCACAAATGGATTTAATACCATACGATTTTGTCCTTCACCCAATGTTAGGATGTTGTTGGCATTTTGTTGTGCCAATGTTTCGTAGGTACCGTCCAAAATACCTCTCAATTCTTGAATAATAGCATTGCGATCACTCAATTTGGTCAAATCATATTGTTGGTTAGGAGCACCTCCACCAGCACTATTTGCCAGTGCAGTCATAGCAACACCATATGTTGCATTATTTGCATCCAAAGCATCTAGCTTAGTATTGTACAGGTTAGCCCCTAATCCTAAAATTAGGTTCAAACTCCAGCGATTGCTTTTTTTGTGAAACTTAATATTGTTTAAGTTGAAAACCATTTGTAAAGACAACGCATGGTGTTGCTCTATTTTGTAATTAGCATAGAAAGCATCGCCAATTCCATAGTCTCCAACAGATACTACATTACCTACAGAAGAAGTAATGGTAAATGGATCTACATTGGGAAATGCTCGGTAATAGGAGGGCGCATAATTTAATCCACTCGCCTGTCCAAACATGTATTCTGCTTTGAGTGAGAATACGTATCCAATAGATTTTCTAACATGTACGGAAGCACCCCAGCCAAAAGCAGGCTTAACATCACCTCCAACTAGGAAGCTACCACCACCAATACCTAATTGCCACCAGTCTCTCGGACGACCAGGGAATTGACTTTTGCCTTCTTTCCACTCTGCGTGGCGTGCTTGGTCTTTTTTGATAATGTACTTATCTTCTGTAGGATTAACAGAGATTTGTGCTTGAGTTGTATCTGCTACCATAAGCAAAAGTGCTCCAGACAAAACAACTCCTAATTGGTAAATCTTTTTCATCATAATAGTTTATCTTTGTTGGATTGAATCTAGCTTTATTTTTTTGGAAATGTTTAAATAGGACAGTTAAATTAGAGTGTTGTACTTTTTGATTAATGCCTAAACCTATTGAACTAAATAACAATTTTCAGAAAGAGATTTTTTTATAAAAAACAACACTTTACTTGTTATAAATGAAAGTTCAATGTCACAAGAACACTCTTAATTGCACAGGAAATAATAAATCCAACATTCGGCAAATTTACATTTTTTTTCTGTTTACAACAATATTTTAGGCTTATAGCTGTTTTTTTTGTTGTTAATGCAACTATCTGTTAGTCAAAACACTTCATTTTCATCTATTTTATCTAAAAATGCTATTCCAGTTTTGACATTTATTCAGAAACACGCATCAATTTCCCCAAAGCTGCCGTCAATGCAGTGGTTGAAATATGTGTAGGCGACTCATTGATTGTCATTACTTCTTGGAGTCCCTTACGAATAGTCTGGGACACATCTGTAAAAATACGCTCATCGGTTAACAAAGCGTTTGGCTGCATGAGGTAAGCAAACACGCGCGCCATTCCACAGTTGGCGATAAAATCAGGGATTACACTAATTTTTTGATCTGTGTATTTGGCAGTGGGGCCAAAAAACACTTCATCATCAATAAAAGGAACATTAGCCCCACAAGATACGACTTCCAAGCCTTTGGAAATCAGTGCGTCAATTTGTTTACGAGTAATAAGCTTAGAAGCAGCTCCAGGAATAAATACATCGGCCTCCATATTCCATATTTTCTGGTTGGCTTCTTCAAAAGAAACCATATTAGGAGAAGAAAGCTTATTACCACTTTTATCATTATACAAAGCTATTACTTCATCAAAGCCTAATCCTTCTGTGCTCAACACGCCACCAACAATATCTACAATACCTACTATTTTAGCTCCTTTTTCGGCCAAGTAGTAGGCCGCAGCCGCAGCCACATTTCCCCAGCCTTGAATAATTACACGTTTGTTAGTCAAGTCACTGTTGTGATAAAGATCGTAATAATGTACGACTGACTCGGCCACCCCATATCCTGTAATCAAATCTGCTACAGCATATTTCCTAACTACAGAAGGCGTGTAATTGGGGTCTTCTACAATTTTGGATACCCCTTGACGCAACTGGCCTAAAATTTCAATACGCTCTCCTTCATTGGATTTAAAGTGCCCTTGTACAATGCCTTGTTGTGGATGCCAAAGTCCCAAATTTTGAGTAATAGGAATCACATCTTTTAATTCATCTACGTTTAAATCCCCACCTGTACCATAGTAGTTTTTTAGCAAAGGAATTACTGCCTTGTACCAGCGTTTTAGTACTCCATCTTTGCGCGGGTCGTTGGGGTCAAAATTGATGCCTGATTTTGCACCACCAATAGCAGGGCCACAAACCGAGAATTTAATCTCCATAACTTTTGCCAACGAAATCACTTCTTCCCGATTCAAACCTAAGCGCATGCGTGTACCACCTCCAGCAGCACCACCACGTAGAGAATTAATAACGACCCACCCTTTGGCATTGGTCTCCTGATCTGTCCATTCAAAAACAATTTCAGGTTGTTGTTCTTTATACTGCTGTAATAATTTCATAATAGTCCTTTATTTTGCGTGCAAATATAGAATAATTGGGCTACAATTCACCGATGGGCCAAAAATCTTTTTTTCGCTTAATTAATTGGCTCAACGCCTGTTGTATACAGCAATCTAATATTAAGAGAAGGATTGCTTCCTAGAATTGATTATTAAGGCTATTATTGTACTTATTGTTGATAAAAGAGTTGTTTTTTACAATATTACTTCTCAAATTTTATCTTTATCATCTCCTACCTTTATTAAAAAATCTAGCAATTCTTACACGATCTATGATCGATCATTTATTACAACTAGCCTCTTTATCTACTCCTTCATCTGCCTCTTTTCAGTATGGACAACACTTATCTATACACCAAGAAGGACAAACAAAATGGCAAGAGGCGCACATTGCCTTAATTGGATATGGTGCTGCCGAGACATACCAAGCCGTTCGAGAACAGTTGGCTATGCTTAGTGTCAATTTTAAGCCCAATAGAGTAATTGATTTGGGTCTTGTAAAGCCCAATTTATTGCCCCTAACTGAGCTGCTAGATATTTTATTACGACAGGGAATTTTCCCAATTGTTGTCGCAGAAAAAAGGGATGCGCTAATGGCTCAACTAAAAGCATATGAACAAGGTTCTGAACAAATAGCCTTGGCCATGGTTGATCCCAAATTGGATTATAAGTTAGAGGAAGAAAAAGGCTTACTCAATCAGTTATTACAATACAGCCCCCAATTATTACAACAACTAACCTGTATTGGTAGTCAATCTTATTTAATCAATCCTACTGTTGTTCAATTATTACAACAAAAACAAGTAAATATATATCGTTTAGGAAGTGTAGTGCAGCAGTTGGAAGAAGTGGAGCCAATGGTACGGCAAGCAGATATTGCGGGTTTTTCTCTACGAGCTATCCGAGGGGCAGATGTCCCTGCTCTTGCACCACGCAACCCCAACGGACTCACCGCTGCTCAAGCCTGTCAACTGGTGCGTTATATGAGTGTTAGTGACCAATTATCTAGTTTGTGTATTTATGATTGGAAGCCTCAGCACGAAGATTATGGTCAAACAGCATTGCTCACCGCTCAGTTAATTTGGTTTGCTATAGCAGGGTTTTATGCAAGAGTATACGAATGGCCGATACAGCGCAAACAATTGCGTGCCTATGTAGTTGATAATAAGTTGTTGGATACTTCTGTAACCTTTTACAAAAGTCAAAAAAGTGATCGTTGGTGGGTAGCTATTCCCAAGGAGTTTAGCGCAACAGAGCCTTTGGTAGCCTGTTCTTATTCCGATTATAAAATGGCTTGTGAGGGAGAAGTACCTGAACGCTTATTACAGGCCATCGCGCGATTGGGGTAGTGTTACACGCTATACTAAGGAATGATTTCAAGAACTCGTGACACATCAATTTCTTCATATTTGTCTTTGATAGTCAAATACCAAGTAATGCGATGCCGAGGACGTACACGTTTCAGGGCTTGGTGCATTTCGCGACTCAATTGTCCTCCACGAGTTTCTAGCTCGATGTCTTTGTTGGGTGTTTCTATTTTTAAGGTGATAAATTGAGGATCGTACATTTCACCATAAACATCTCTAACCATCAGATGACGACGCAAGAGTAATTTTAGTTCTGCTTTAGTAATTTTACTGGTATAGGTTGCGCCCCACTCCACTCTATAACCCATTTCTGGGTCTTTGTGTTGTTTTTGGGTAAAACGAATAGGCAATACCATTTTGGTAGCAATCGCTTTTCCATTGCGATAAGCAGGCGTAAAATTAGGCATCATACGCACTACCCTCAACGCCTCTTGCCCACAGCCAGCACCAATATTACGCAACAACTCCAAGTCCGTAATGGTACCTGTTTCGGATACCGAAAATCGGACAACAACCATTCCTTCTATCCCACGCACGCGAGCACTATCTGGATAAGCTAAATGCGCTCGTATAAATTGCTGAATTTTGGGAGCGGAACAATTCTGACGTTGACTAGCACTAATAAGGGGATCGGCACAGCCCTCAAACAGTGGTGGAATGTCCACCGTTTTAAGCAATGCTGTAGAGTCTTGTGCTTGCAATATACTCGCAGAACAAGCTAGAGCAACCAATAACGGCAAATAACAGCGCAGAAGAAGCAACATAGATGATGTCGTGTAATTGATGGAATAATAACTACTAGGATAAAAAAAGAAAATTAGCACAACGACCAATTTTCTTGCGATTATGTAATTATAACTCGACTCAACTGGATAATTAAATATTACTTAGCAATAAACTTAACCACCAACTCCCACTCCATATCCGTAGCGGAACCATCTACAACTGCGGGCAACCAATTCGGCATTAGATTTACAATGCGTAGTACCTCTGCATCACAATCAGGTGATAAGCTTTCTACAATGGCAGGGCCGCTAATTTCACCAGAAGAGGTTACCATGAATGAAGCCACTACCTCACCTCCAGGATTGCCTGCTGGGTGTTTTAGGTTGCTAAATACAAATTGCATCATCTTCATGTCTGCACAATCTACATCGGCTGGGTCATCACAGCCTGGGAATCTAGGTTCGTCTTCCTGTGCCCATGTTACTTGGGCGAATAAAAACATTGCGCTAAAGAGAAGTAATGTGCATAGTTTTTTCATGAGAATATTTTTTTTGAACATTGGAGATGCTCTATTTAATGATCATTTAATAAATGAGTTAACTCATTGGGGGAACGTTAACACTTCTGAAACACCTTCAATAAAAAAATCGTACCACAAACGATTTTCTTCCCTAACAAATTTAATTTATTTTTCTCAATACTTAGAATTTTCGCCCTTTTAACCTAAACTTTTAGTTTAAAAGAGACATTTTTAAGGGTTTACAACTTTTTTGATGGTGGATTATTCTTTGAATTCATCGCCTATTTGACTTTTTCTAGAGCAACCATCGTATTTTAGATGTTTCCTAACAATTGGAACATAGCATCTACAATAACGCTTATCTCTTCTTATTTAGTGCCTTGAAAGGATATTTTTTAGGGAGTGTTTGTATTTATTTAACAAATAGTATTTTTTTATAAAATAATATTTATTCTTTTCAATGATTTTTTAATCCTGTTTTACTAAAGAAGATAACTTTTTATTGTTGAAATACTGGGAAGGTAACCTATTGTAGGTATGAAAATAGCTGCTTCATGATAAGTGCCTATAAAACGCTAGAATTTATCCAACTATTATAAAACATCGGTCTACTCAGAGTCTTCAACAAAAAAATCTCCTGTAACAAAACTTGGCTACAGGAGATTGAAGAGAGTTATTCTATTGTTCTAATTCAGCAGTCGCTCTTGTTTCTTTGCTAAACGACGTGCTTTGCATTTCTTATGATCCCACAGGGTATAGCCTATGTAGGTGGTTATGGCGGTGTGCTTGTAGAGAATATCATAAATCCTTCTAAAATTGGTTACGCCCAAATGCCCACGAACACCTAGTCGAAAATTTTTCCACTCGGTTTCTACGCCTGCTACTAGGTTTACATTGCCCCAGCGAGCACCACCTCCTGTTCGGATAGTGCCACCTCCAAGCTGTATACCAATTTCTACGCCACCTTCAAAAATTATATCCCAACCTTTATCCAGTTTCAAATTATACCCCCCTAACAAAGGAAACGTGTAATAAGCAGTCACCCAAGGGTATCCAGGAAAACCAGGTATATTACTAGATCCCACAGCCATAAAACCAAAACCAGAAGATAAGCGCAATTTTTTGTAATCGTACTCAAATTCTCCGCCTAAATAGATGGTATGCCAGAAAGGTAAATTAATAAAAGAGTCTCCTGCCAAAGGACCAGGCTTATAGGTATTTTTATCATAAATAGCTCTAATTTTGGAAGCTGTCCAGCCTCCATATACGCTTATTCGGCTTTGAGC
>JBGCDW010000016.1:0-25714 GCA_045105775.1 Aureispira sp. | reverse complement strand
ACTACTAATGGTAATCGTACCACTATTGTAAGAGAGCGCAATGACGATCCTCGTCGTTCTTATAATAATTCTAATACTACCAATACACGCAGCAACTCTAGCCGAGGTTCTTACACCCCAAATACACGTACTAACGCTGGGAGTGGTTCTTACACGCCCAATACACGTAGTAACTCTACCCGAAGTACGTACACGCCTAATACACGCAGCAACTCAAATACACGCTCTTACACGCCTAATACGCGTAGCAACTCTAGCCAAAGCACGTATACACCAAGTCGCAGCAGCAGTAACAGAAGTTCTGCTACGCCTAGTCGCAGTAGTTCTAGAAGCAGCACTACCGATAACAACAAATCTAGAAGTAGCCGTAGCAGTGGCCGTAGATAAACCTTGAGGAGGAAAGGTTATTGTTGGAACAAAGGTGATAATCTGGCATCTATTATATAATGACCGTGGGACAGTTGACTGTCTCACGGTTTTTTTGTTGCATTTAAGGTATATTTACTAGGTGCAATTTCAATGATATAAACCCAGAAAAAGTAAAAATTGGAATGCTTTTTTCTGTATTTGTAATACGAATAAGAGGCTAGGCAAGCCACTTGTATTGGTGTATCGTTAATACTATAACAATATGCACTTGCCTTTTGGAGATGAATCAAAGTAATACCCATGATGCCTTCGTTTCCTAATCAAACCTGAGGGTTAAAATCTACGATTTATGAGAGTACTTCTTCTATTTTTTATTCTTTTTTTGGGCACCATACCATATCTACAAGCACAGGAGGTTTCGGATGCACTTTTATTTAGTGAAACCCAACCCGCAATTACAGCACGTTCTATGGGAGTGGGCAATGCTTTGGGGGCTTTGGGAGGCGATTTATCCACAGCTAGTCGAAATCCAGCAGGATTGGCAATTTACAGAAGGGCAGAACTCTCTTTTTCAATCGGAAGTTTTGGAGAAGCGACACAAACCAATTTTTTTGATAATAGAGAACGGGCGCGCCAGAGTCGTGTAGCTTTTGGCAGTGCTGGTTTATTAATTCCAACACGTATTCGCCGAGAAAGTGATTGGAAGATGGTGAATTTTGGAATGACCTTTAATCGGTTGGCCAATTTTGACCGCAACTTTTCTTACAGTGGAACGAGTACAGGGTCTCGTGTACAAGCAATTGCCGACCAAGCCGAAGGCTTATCTGATATCAATGCTGATCCTTATCAAGCTGGCCCAGCTTATCAAGCATATTTGATTGATGATTTGGGTGGTGGAATTTATACCGCCAATGGTGGTGCTGAAGATCCCAATTCCTTGGTGGATAAAAGTGAAACGTTTACGCGTTCGGGAGGAATCAACGAACTGGGAATTAATCTTGGGGGCAATTACAAGAACAAATTGTATATCGGAGCGAGTTTAGGGGTCAATTTTTTGACGTTTAGAGAAGATCGCCTTTACTCAGAGTACACGCCTGATTTGAAATATATCAGCATGGATTTGTCAGAGACTAGAAGCGTAGAAGGCACGGGAATCAATCTCAAATTGGGAATGATTTATCGAATCAATAAAATTTTTAGAGTAGGGGCGGCGGTTCATACGCCTACAGCCTATCGTTTGACAGATAGTTATAATACGGGGCTGAACGCTTCTATTATTTACAATGACACACTTAGAGAAAGTGTTTTTGCAATGGAAGATCAAGACCCCAATGTATTGCAGCACAATATGTCTACCCCTTGGACTTTTATACTGAGTGGAGGGGCTGTCATTGCAAAACGGGGGTTTATTGGTGTGGATGTAGAGTACGTGGATTTTGGAACCGCTTCTTTTTCTTTATTAGAAAACGAAAGAACACCTGCTAATAATCAATTTATTAATACGGTTAATAATAATGTAGAAGATAGCTACCGAGGTGTATTTAGAGCGCGTGTAGGAGGGGAGTTTGCTTTTGGATTGGCGCGGGTACGTTTGGGCTATCAGTTCCAGAGTTCGCCTTATGAGCAGGCTGTGGCTGGGGTTTCTGACTTTCGCCACGATATTAGTGCTGGTTTAGGGCTGCGCTGGAAACACTTTTATTTGGATGTTGCTTACCAACACACTCTGCGTGAATTTGAATACACGCCCTATGCAACCAATATTAACGCACAACGTATAATAGGCAATATTACCAACAGCCAAATTATGTTTACTTTGGGTGTTTTGATGTTTAGAGATTAACATTACCGTTGACCTAATTGTTATAGAATGCCTCTTTAAGCAATACTTAAAGAGGCATTCTTATTTTAGAACTTATTTCTTTTGGTACACGGCACGCCTATATTCTATGCCCCAATGAGCCAAAGCATCAATCAATGGAGCTAGTGTTTTTCCATGATTGGTAATTGAAATTTGCCTGATAAAAAAACACGAAGTATTATTGCATCTTTGTAAACAACTTCAATATTAATTGTACGAAAACGTAAAATATAAAATTGTAAAATCATGAAATGGAATTTATTGATGCTAATACTCATGATTATCATTGGTTGCCAAACTCAAAAACATAAAACTATGGAAGATAAAAATAATCCTTTGTTGTGTGATCCTAAAGAGGGCGTATGTGCTATCCCTGGAAGTGAAGCAAACAATGAGGTAACTGTAAGTACGAATACAAAAACCAAGGAATTAAAAATTGTTTACTTTACCGATCCTATTTGTTCTACTTGTTGGGGAATAGAACCCCAACTGAGAAAATTAAAATTGGAGTATGGACAATTGGTAGAGATAGAATATAGAATGGGTGGTTTGTTGCCTAACTGGAGTTATAATAGCGGAGGCATTAGTCAACCTTCGGATGTAGCACACCATTGGGATGAGGTGAGTGAGCATTATGATATGCCTATAGATGGGGATGTTTGGCTAGAAGATCCATTGCACTCTTCTTATCCACCCTCTATTGCTTACAAGGCCGTGGAATTGCAAGCACCTGACAAAGCCCCGTTATTCTTAAGGACAATAAGAGAAATGGTGTTTCTACAAAAAAAGAATATTGCTAAAGAAGAACAATTAATAATTGCTGCACAAAAATTGGGGCTTGATATAGTCCAATTCAAAACGGATATGGCTGGCAAAGCAAAGGACTTGTTTGAGGAAGATTTAAAAATGGCGAGAGCATATGGAGTGCGAGGCTTTCCTACCTTGTTTTTCTTAGATGAGAAGGGCCAAAAGCAAGTACTTTATGGACTCAAACCTTATGCTTTTTATGAAACAACTATCTTGACAATGGCACCAGAGTTAGTGAAGCAAGAATATCACAAAAATTGGGAAAAGCTATTCGCCAAATATGCTTCCTGGACGGCTAGAGAATTTTCAGAAGTATCAGGTACACCAAGAAAGGAAAGTGAGGTGTTGCTCAATCAGCTTACGGCAGATAAAAAACTTGATAAATGGACGACTAAAAATGGATCCATTTGGACAATTAAACCCAATCATTAAGAATACGCCAAAATACGCCTTGGTTGCATCTTTGTAAGGAAGCTAACCCTTAAAACTTTGGTAGAAAATGAATAGGCAAATTGGATGGCTGATTGTACTTCTTTGGTTGGGAATGGCACGATTACAGGCTCAATGTTCAGCATTAGAACAAAAGCTAAACAAACGTGCTTTGCCTGATCAAATCAGCGTATGGAAAGCTACTTTAATACCATTAACAGAGGATAAATTTGAGCTTATTGTACAAGTAACCATTCTCAAAGAACTCCAACTAGGAATCAATTACCACCAGTTTAATTTTAGCCATTATGGCTTTGAAGTGCTCAATCGAGAGGAGTATATTAGTAGAGTAAAAGATCAAGTGACTATTTTAAGATTTTTCTCTCCCCAAAAAAAGAAAGGAACGGTACTGGTAGAAAAAATCCAATTAAGGAAAACAAAGGATGCGCCCATTTATCTGATCCAAGGTACAGGAAGCTCCAATGTGTTTTATTACGAAGATAGGATAGGAGCTTGTGGTTGTACGATTAACTATACAAGCCCTTTTGAGTTATTGACAGAAGACCCTGCGCCCAAAACTTTGATTCTGGATAATAATATAGGTTATATTACCAAAAAATCGAAAAGAGTAATTGCTTGTAAGAAGGCTGAGTAGTTGTTTTATCAATAGGATAGATGTATAATTTTTTGCCTTGAAATTATGATTATGGAAAATGCTTATTTACTGTGAGTGTGATAAATGCTTTCACTTCTTCCCAATGAGTGGAAAGAATCATTTTTGGCATTGGCTCCAATTCTGCATCCGCAAAATAGGTGAGGCTTTTAAAAACTAAGAAATTATTTCCATCAGGAAATTTTTGATTATAGAAGTCAAAAAGTTCGGTTAAGGAGTATCTTTTCAAAATAAAATACAAGTCAATGAAATCTTTTTTAGATCCCCTACCTGTAATGGCAGCTAATTTCATAGCACCAATATCTTCAATAGATGCAAGTCTAATGCCATCTATTTCTAAGGAATTTTTAATGAAAGCATAACGATACGAGACAAAATCAACTTTTATATCATCAATAAAAATGTTTAAAATTTTAGAAGTTTGATTAGCAATTTGCAATCTACCCAAATGATGAATATGATTCATAATGGTAAGTACATCATTATCTGTAAAAGCAAATAAATCAAGATCAACTGAAATTCTATGACCAATTTGCAGTGCTAAAGAAGTGCCACCTACTAAGATGTAATCTTGGATAAAATCAATTTGTTGCAGCTCTTTTAATAATTGAAGTGTTTGGGGGTAGATTGTTGAATAGTGAAGCATTTAAAATTGGTCTTAGCTATATCAAAATAAGTTGAGAAGAAGTTAAGTGTTTTTTTATCTAAATTTCTAATCAGTAAAATTTCATGTTTTATGAATTCTAAACCATAATATTGTTTGATGATCTTCCATTCGTTGAGAGAACCTCGTTGAATTACTCGTTGAATTATAAAACGAGCATTTTTGTCCCAATCAAGTGTATTGAGGTCAATATCCCAGAATAAATAATTTGGTAAATTCATATTTTAAAGATGCTTTTTAAGATTTATTTATCATAGCAATACCTAAGCCAGAACCTGTATACGAGCAAATTTGAGCATAATCCGTTTTTCACCAACCCCGTCGTCAAATAAAATCGTAGCAACACGCATACTAGCTCCCCCATCAATACTAACTACCTCTCCCGAACCAAAACGCTCGTGCAAGATTTTGACCCCAGGTACAATATCCGAAATAGGGCTGGCTTTGAAATTGGCCATTCTTTGTGCTTGCTTGTTGTTGCCCTTGGACATTTGTTGGAATCTGCCAATGCCTTTGCGTTGGCGTATAGTCGATACTTTGGCGCGCTTGGTAGCCGTGGACAAGTCCAAGTATTCAGGCGAAATCTCTTCTAAGAAACGGCTAGAGTTGTTATACACCATATTTCCAAAACGATAACGACTAGAGGCATAAGAAAGGCTCAACAATTGCTCGGCTCTAGTAACCGCCACATAAAACAAGCGTCGTTCTTCGTCTACGGCAGCACGGGCATCTTTAGATTTCAACGACATCATAGAAGGAAATAAATTTTCCTCTAAGCCTACAATAAATATTGATTTGAATTCCAAGCCTTTGGAAGAGTGTACCGACATTAATTTGACGCGTTTTACTTCTTCCTCATCTTTGTCAATATCTGTAAGTAAAACGACATTCTGCAAGTAACTCGCTAACGATTTATCTTCAATATTGGTGTTGAATTCATCAACTTCATCATCCTCCACAAATGCCTTGATACCATCGAGCAGCTCGGTAACATTCTCCACTCTATTTTGTGCTTCTTTGGTTTTTTCTTTTTTTATGTCTTTGATAACTTCCGTCATTTTGACCACATACTTGGCCAAATCATAGGCAGAACTCTGTTCCATGCGTTGCTGAAACATCTCAATCATACCAACAAATTGCCTGATAGAATTTTCGGTACGTTTGGGCAATGCTGCATGTTGAATATTTTGCAAAATCGTCCAGAGTGATAAATTTTCGCGCTCTGCTATCGTGGTTAGTTTGAGCAAAGAAGTTGCACCAATTCCTCGAGTAGGATAATTGATCACCCGCTTGAGTCCTTCCTCATCCTTGGGATTCACAATAACACGCAAGTAGCCCAACACATCTTTGACCTCTTTTCTATCATAAAAAGAAGTGCCGCCATAAATTTTGTAAGGAATGCGTTGCCCTTTGAGAGCCTCCTCAAAAACCCTAGATTGAGCATTGGTTCGATAGAGAATGGCAAAATCATCATTGCTTAGGCGAAAGCGATTTTTTTGTTCTACGAGGACATCTACTACTTGCTTGGCCTCGTCCGTATCGGTGGCTGCTCTCAATACCCGAATGCGCTCGCCTGTTCCTTTATCAGTAAAGATTGTTTTTTTGATTTGGCGGCTATTTCTAGCAATAATATCATTGGCAGCCTGTACAATGTAGTTGGTTGAGCGGTAATTTTGCTCCAACTTGAACACCTTAATATCTGGAAAAGCTTGCTCAAAGTCCAAGATATTCTGAATGGTAGCCCCACGAAACGCATAAATACTCTGGGCATCATCGCCCACCACACAAATATTGCGTTCACTCCCTGGATAGCTCACCAATTTATTGATAATAGCATATTGCAATTGGTTGGTATCTTGAAACTCATCTACTAAAATGTATTTAAAGCGATCGCGGTATTTTTGTAACACGCCTGCTGGATTTTGATCCAATAAACGGTGCATTTGGTACAGTAAATCATCAAAATCCATCGCTCCAGAACGCATACACTTGCGGACATACAATTCGTAAATCTTGTAAATGTAGGGAGTCTTACGTTGTTTGTCCTCTTTGATGCGTTCTGCGTCTTTGGCGTAAGCCTCGGGCGAAACGAGGTTGTTTTTGGCCAAAGAGATGCGGCTGTATACTATTCCTGCGGAGTAGACTTTGGGATCTAAGCCATTTTTTTTGACAATTTCGGTAAGGGCACTTTTGGCATCTTGGCTATCATAAATAGAAAAATCCGAAGGATAGCCAATTTTGGAAGCTTCTGAACGCAAGATGCGCGCAAAAATAGAGTGGAAGGTTCCTGCCCATATTTGGTTGCTACTATTGCCTGCTACCTTGGCAATACGTTCTTTCATTTCCTTGGCGGCCTTGTTGGTAAAGGTTAGGGTGAGAATTTGCCAAGGCGGAATGCCTGTTTTGAGCAGGTGTGCAATTCTGTAGGTCAATACCCGTGTTTTGCCTGAACCTGGCCCTGCAATAATGAGAGCAGGTCCTGTTTGGTGTACGACTGCCTGGCGTTGAGTATCATTGAGTTCGTCTAAATAGCTCATAGTAGAATTGCCTTGATGAAAGAGTGTTTTGAAAAATAAAAATGTGCATTTACCAATAAAACCGTTTGGCAAAAATACGGAATAATTTGCCCTGATAATAAAAAAATAGCCAAACAAAAAAAGAATTCTTACACCTGAATAATAATGGTTATCACGCATAGAATTTATGAAAAGAGAACTGTTCTGATTTTTTTCTTTAGCAAAGAATCGAAAACGTGCATCCTCGGAGAGGCTGTGCGTCTTTTGATGATGCAGATAAAGGAAAAAATGCTACAGTGAACCATACAACTTTATTCGTGATAACCATTAATTCAAAGAGCAACAATAAATTCTAGTAAAATCTTGTATTTTGTAGACGAAATATTATTACTAATAGTAACATTTATAACGAATTCCACTTATACAGTAGGGTGAGAACACTACCATAGTGCATCTGATCTAGTAAGTTCGTGATTATTATCATTGTTATACTCTAAAATTTGGTTGTATGCGTAGTTTGTTTTTTGTTTTTTTATGCCTGTTTTTGTTCAGTTGTGCCAATTATGAAACCGAACAACTTTATGGAGATTGGCAAGGCGAAACGATGGGGATGACCCTCAATGAAGATGGTACCGCCGAATTGCGTCTAAAGGAAGGCACTCGAAAAGTAGGATGGCGCGATGCCATGGGAAATACCTTAGAAATTACATCAGGTGGGGAGGTCATTATGTCTAATCTAACCGTCAAAAGTGTTACAGCAGACACTTTAACCATTGAAACACGTGATATGATTGGCAATCGTTCTATTGGGGAAGTTATACACAAGATGGCACGTGTGAAATAGTGCTGCTTGCTCTCAAAAAACTCCTCTATGAAAGAAATATCGGTGGCGGATCAAAAAATTTTTACCCGCCAGTTGTTGGCTTGGTATCGGCCAAGCGACCGTCCTATGCCTTGGAAGGCCATCAAAAATCCGTACTTTATATGGTTGTCCGAAATTATTTTGCAGCAAACACGGGTAGAACAAGGGCTGCCGTATTATCTTAGGTTTACCCAACAATATCCAACGGTAACGGATTTGGCACAAGCCCCTGAAGATGCAGTTTTGAAGTTGTGGGAAGGCTTGGGCTATTATTCCCGTGCGCGCAATTTGCATGTAGCCGCCAAGCATGTACAAGAAACACATGGAGGCGTTTTTCCGAGCACTTACAAGGATATTCGTGCCCTCAAAGGGGTAGGGGAGTATACCGCTGCAGCGATTGCTTCTTTTGCTTATGACTTGCCGTATGCGGTGGTGGATGGTAATGTTTATCGAGTATTGGCACGTGTTTTTGGAATAGACACCCCCATTGACAGTACGGCTGGTAAGAAGGAGTTTAGAGCATTGGCTGATGCACTTCTTGCCCCCGACAAAGCGGCGGATTACAATCAAGCCATTATGGATTTTGGCGCAACGGTGTGTATGCCCAAGAATCCTTTGTGCAATGTTTGTCCTTTTCAGAGTCGATGCCAAGCTTGGTACAGCCAAACCATTGGCCAATTGCCTGTAAAGGCCAAAAAAATTAAAAAACGTCCCCGCTATTTTTATTATCTAGTTATCAATCACGAAGAACAGGTCTATGTGCGTAAGCGTCCTGAGGGCGATGTGTGGGCTGGTCTGTATGATTTTGCATTGATAGAATTGGAGCAATTGGTAGAGGGGATGTTTTTGATGGATGCTTTGGCTCAAACGGCTTTTTGGCAAGTAAACATTGCCCCCAAATCCTTGCAGATTCAGCAGGTTTCTAAGCTGCACAAACAGACCTTGAGTCATCAACACATTCATGCAATATTTATAGAAATGCGTGCAGGGACAGGGTATTTTATGGAAAACCCCGACTTTTTAGCAATAGAACGGAAAAAAATTAAGAACTTTGCCTTTCCTAAATTAATTGGTCGTTATCTCGACTCTTAGGAAGCATTTTAGCCTATTTTGAAAAGGGTGAACAAGAAAGTGAAAAAAAATACGCATTTTTATTAGATGTAATCTAATAGATCAAAAGCTTAAAATAGAGAGCTGTTTTTTTCTAACAAAAAGGCAACAAAAAAAAATACTTGCCCGTTGAAAGAAAACAGCCGACCACAATTAATCGTTTATAGCATTAACTAGAACATTTAAATAGATTGATTGCTTGGCTTTTGAAGAAGTTATTTTAGAAATATCTTTCGTTTAATATGATTTGTCTTTCTTAAACAACTTCAGTATATTTAAAACAAGTTCATCACTTAAGCAAGTGTGTATTAATAAAATAAAAATACCTGCACAGTTGCTTTTTAACAGTATTACATCAACATGGTAAACAAGGTTACTTTAATTGGTCGATTGGGAAAAGATCCAGAGGTACGTACATTAGACAGCGGAACCAATATTGCTAAATTTTCTTTGGCAACAGATGAATCGTATAAGGACAAGAACGGAGAATGGCAGACACAGACAGAGTGGCACAATGTTATTCTTTGGCGCGGTTTGGCAGAGCGTGCCGAGCAGTCATTACGCAAAGGAGTATTAGTCTATCTTGAGGGAAAATTGACCAATCGTTCTTGGCAAGATGACCAAGGGAATACCAATTACATTACAGAAGTGCGTGGAAACTATTTCCGTGTATTGCAAAAAGAAACCAGTGGCAACAAAGCAGCTACCGCTGCTCCTGCACCTACTACCACTCCAGCAGCGGTAGATTCGGGCGATGATTTGCCATTCTAATTTAAGAAACAGCCATCAACTGCCAAGTATTCTGATTCAAATGTCAGAATACTTGGTCTTTTTTCACAAATCTACGATCTCTTGGAAACCGAGCCTAGTCATATACTTGATTGGTATCAATATGCTCCCTTATTGTTCAGTGGTTCACCCACTGTAGTAATACTTAATAGCCTTGCTATTCTTTTTTTACTAATTTGTTCAGGATTATTATCAGGGTCAGAAGTAGCCTATTTCTCCTTAGATCACCGCGATAAAGGAGAATTAATAGAAGAGCAAAGTGTGTCCGCAGCACGTATTTTGAACTTACTGGACAAGCCACGTTATTTACTCTCCACTATTCTTATAGTCAATAATGTAGTAAATATTGCTATTATTTTGGTTTCCAATTCTTTGCTACAATCACTGCTGCCCAGCAATCTAAATTACTACCTCAATCTTTTTATTACAGTCGTTGTTGTAACCTTTCTATTGGTTCTATTTGGCGAAGTAGCCCCCAAGGTGTATGCCAATCAAAACAATATGCGGATTGCACGGATTATGAGCACGCCATTGACTCTTTTTAGAACCTTGTTCACAGGAATTAGCTGGTTGTTGGTTAATAGTACAGAATCGGTCGAAAACCGTCTGCGTACTAAACTCAGTCCAAATTCTGTAACCCAAGAAGATATTGCAAGTGCTATAGAATTGACGGTAAAAGACAATAAACATGCGGAACAGGACGTAGATATGTTGAAGGGAATTATTCGATTTGGCAATACTACGGTGGCCGATATTATGAAGCCTCGTATGAAGGTGGTGGCTTTGGACATACAATCTTCGTTTGAGGAGGTATTAAGAGTTTTTAGGGAGAAGCCCTATTCTAGGATTCCTATTTACGAGGAGGATTTGGACAATATTAGGGGCGTTATTCACGCCAAGGATTTATTGGAGCATTTGCACAAGGAAAAATTTGGGGACTGGCATGAATTAATGCGTCCGCCATTGGTGGCTCCAGAACGAAAAAAAATTGATAGCCTGTTTAATGATTTTCAAGAAAAACGCACCCACATGGCTATTGTAGTGGATGAGTATGGAGGAACAAAGGGGATTGTGACAATGGAAGATGTGTTGGAGGAAATTGTAGGAGAAATATTGGATGAGTTTGACAAAGTGGAAGAAGATATTTACAAGCAAATTGATGCGTATACTTATGATTTTAATGGAAGTGCTCCTATTAGTGAAATTTGTCGAATCTTAGATTTGCGTTCTGACTACTTTGATGATGTGCGTGAAGGGGCGGAAACGATTGCGGGGTTGATGCTGGTATTGCATGGTATGTTGCCCAAGGTGAATGCGCGGGTAGAATGCAAAAATTGTGAATTGATTACCATTGCGGCTTCCAAACGGAGAATTGAAAAGGTACGTCTGATCTTGCCTCAAGTAGATCAAACTTCCATTTCAGAACCAACAGAAAGTACTTAAAGCTATTTTTTAATTATTGCTAATACAAACAAATAAGCGTATGCCCATAGTACAATGGATGATAGTTTGCTGGTGTGTCTTGTTGCTAATAGGCTGTGAGGACGAGCGTTTGCCTATTCCCAAACCTAGAACCTATCCTAAGGTAGATTATCCCGCAAGAAATTATGTTTCCTTGGACAAGAATTATTGTGCGTTTACTTTTGAGTACCCTGACTATATGGTCTTTGAGCGCGATAGTGTTTTAATCAATCAAAAGGCCAAACATCCTTGTTGGTTTATTTTGCGCGTGCCAAGCCTCAATGGTAGTATTCATTTTACCTACACGGATATTGGAGGAAAAAATACGACGGATAATTTGCTCAAAATTATTCAAGATTCGTACACCCTTACCGAAAAGCACAATATTAAGGCTACAGGGCGTACTGAAACACCGTTTACAGATGCCGAGCGTGATTTGTTTGGAATTACTTATGAAGTAGATGGCAATGTGGCTTCTCCTTATCACTTTGTAGTGACCGATAGTTTGGAACATGCTGTTTGGGCTTCGTTGTATTTTAATAGCCAACCCAATGCCGATTCACTAGCACCAATTACGGCCTTTGTACAGCAAGATATGGAGCATATTGTTAATACTATTCGCTGGAATACAACAGAAGAAAATCAATAGATTATTTATGAGTTATAGAGATAAAAAGCCACGAATAGATAGTGATAAATTGATTTATGGTCGTCATCCTGTACAAGATGCCCTAGAGAATGGTTTGTCTATTGACAAAATCATGTTGGCCAAATCGGTTAAAGGGCCTTATGAAAAGAGCATGCGCCAGCTTTGCAAAGAGCACAATATTCCCTTGCATATTGTTCCTAAAGATAGAATTGACTTTATTACCAGAAAAAATCATCAAGGGGTTATTGGGCTATTGTCTTATGTCCAATACCAACAGTTAGAGGATGTATTTCCTATGATTTATGATAAAGGGGAAGTGCCTTTGTTGGTGATTTTGGATGGGGTAACGGATGTGCGAAACATGGGAGCCATTGCCCGTTCGGCCGAAGCGATGGGAGCACACGCGCTTGTAGTGCCCCAAAAGAAGACCGCGCAAATAAATGCAGAAGCACTCAAAACTTCGGCAGGAGCCTTAACTGTATTGCCCGTTTGTAGAGCAACGAGCTTGGGCAATGCAGTAGATTATTTGTTGATGAATGGGGTGCAGGTAGTTGCTGCTGATTTGAAAGGCCAACAAGCTTTGCACGAATTGGATTTGACCTTGCCTACGGCCATTGTAATGGGATCAGAAGATGAAGGCATTCGGCCACATATTTTGCGCAAATCTACCCCTTTTTCTATTCCTATGTCTGGTACGACCGATTCTTTTAATGTTTCTGTAGCTGCGGGAATTATCTTGTACGAGAGTAGTCGCCAACGGTTGCTTCAGGAGTCTTAGAAGCAAATTAATGTTCCTCTTGTTGTAGTTTGATGACTCGTACTTTTTCGACGCGCGTACTGCTCACCTCCTCCACAATAAATTTGTAATGGTCTAAAATAACAATTTCTTTTTCTTCTGGAATATATTCTTTGTTAAACACGATCAAGCCTGACAAGGTATGATAATCTTCATTTTCGGGAATATCCAATTCAAACTCTTCATTGATAATACCAATTTCGCTACGTCCAGGGAACACAAACTCATGGTCGTTGATTTGTAAATTCTCTTCATCCAAGTCGTGTTCATCGGCAATTTCCCCAAAAATTTCTTCCAAAATATCCTCTAAGGCAATAATTCCAGCTGTTCCTCCTCGTTCATCGACCACCCAAGCAAGGTTAAGCTTATCTTTGATAAGGCTATTCATGACATCTTGTGCAGGCATAAATTCATGTACCATTGGAATTTTCCAAAGCATTTCTTTGATCGAAGTAGCTGGTTCAAACAAGCTTTGGTGGTGTACATAACCTTCTATATAATCCAAGTTGTCTCTATAAACCAGTAATCTAGATAAACGGGACTCTGTAAACATGGCGCGCAATTCTTCTATGCTTTGATTGATTTCAATGCCTTGCACCTCATTGCGCGGAATCATACAATCTCTCACCTTGATTTGGTGCATAAACAGCACCTTCTGAAAAAGGTCGGTATCAATTTCATCATCTTCGGAGTTGATGTTATTAATGAAGTGATCTAAATCTGTACGATTAAATGCCTTTTCGGTCGATTCGGTAGGAATTCTGAAAATAACTTGGATAATAGCATTAGAGCTTTTTATCATGATAATTGCGAGGGGCTTGAGCAAGAAGCTTATGAAACGCAAAGGGTAAGCAAAGAAAAACAGAATACCAGTAGGGTTGATTTGAAAAGATACTTTTGGTAAGAATTCGCCAAAAATAAGCACGACTACTGTTGTAATAAGGGTCGCTTGAATAGTTCCCACAAAGGTAACACTATTAATACCAGCATACGTCAACAAAAATTCCCCTGCTAGAATACTGAGAATAACGAGTACAATATTATTGCCCACCAAAGTCGTTCCTAAGAATTGTGAGGGATGTTCTAGGAAATGAGCTAATATTTGCCCTTTTTTGTTGCCTTTTTGGCGTTCTACTTCTACCCGAAGACGATCTGCAGAAATAAAGGCAATCTCAATACCTGAGAAAAAACCAGAAGAAACTAGAAAAATAATAATAATGCCAAGATCAAGAAACCACATAGAGCGTGTGTGACAGGGAATAGTTTACTAAAGCAAACTTGGTTACATAAGTTATGTAAAGAAAAGTATATGAAATTATTGGACGAATGTTTACTCTTCTACAAGAGTGTTTTAGTAATGTTTGTATGGTTTTGAAAAAAGAGTAAGCAATCTATATATTGCATTGATTATCAATAAATTAACACTCCAATGGTTTTGTTTGTATTAGGCTGATAATCAGTTAAATGTGATTTTTTTATCAAATAGTATTATCAAAAAAAATTAAACGGTATAACAAGGTAACAATAAATATAGTTTTGTGCTGTATTCTAATAAGATTGATTTGCACAAAGGTAGTAAGAAAGTGGACTTGTCAGCTCATTTTTTTTATTATCTTTGCGCTACTATTCTTTTGATATAGAAGTATTTCAATGATGCCTGATTCTATTATTGTTGCTTTATCTGTAGTTATTCCCACCTACAATGAGTCGGAAAACATTCCTGTATTACTGCAACAGTTGACGTGGGTAGACGAAGTTTTGGTAGTGGATTCTTTTAGTACAGATGCTACGCCTAGTTTGGTAAAAGAACACGGTGCTACACTTTTGCAGCGCCCTTGTGATACCTTGGGTAAGCAAAAAAACTGGGCCATTGCACAAGCCAAACACGCTTGGGTATTAATTCTGGATGCAGATGAACGCCTAACGGAGCCACTAATTGCTGAAATCAAAAAGATAGTACTTGAAGATGATCGTTCTTATGTTGGTTATGAAGTATATCGACAAAATTACTTTATGGGTAGAAGACTCTCGTATGGAGGACTGCAAAGAGATCGAGTAATTCGTCTCATTCAGCGTGGACGCTGTGCTTACAACCACCAAAAAGTACACGAATCCATTCAAACCTCTGAACGGGTTGGGCAATTACAACACAAACTGCAGCACTATACATACAAAAGCTTGCAGCACTTTATCCAAAAAAATGAAAAATATGCACTTTGGTCGGCACAAGACCACCAGCAACGGGTGCGGCGAGTTGGGTATTTTCATTTGTTGATAAAGCCACTAGGACGATTTTTGACACAGTATTTTTTGAAACGTGGCTTCTTGGACGGATATGCAGGGCTTATTTTTTGCGCTGTTTCTAGTTGGGCGGTCTTTTTACGATACGCACATCTAAAAGAACAAGAAACGCAGTATTAGTTAGTACGAACATTTTTAAATTAAAACAACAAAATTCCCACTAAAAAGGTATTCGAAACCTTTTGTAAATATATATAAATTTTAAATAATTTTTTATGTTGTTATCCCACCAATATTCCCTTTTAGTAGCGAGTATACTAAGTATACTATTTGCGACTAATGCTTGGACTCAACCTCCTCCAATGCACAATGATAAAGCAGTACGTACCGAAACTTGTTGGATTTATCCTATTGTAGAAGGTGTAGCTGCTCCAAAAGCGTATCGCTCTGCTGTTATAAATTACAATCGCAAAGGCCGCAAATCTAAGATGAGATTGTACAATGAGCAAGGACAAATGACCAAAGAATACTTGTACGATTATTCTCCTGGTCAATGTGAAACATATCAATTGTTATCAGATGATAGTAAAATGATTCTTGCAAAAGAAGAATATGGGGCCGAAGATCAAGTTATTAGTTATATTCGCTATAAAACAGATGGCAGTATAGAAGATAAGAAGTTGATAAAGTACAATCAGAATGGCAAAAAAGTGCGAGAGGAGTATTTTGTTGCTAAGGAAGATGGTTTGGAACGTATTTATGCAATTAGTTATGCACACTATACCACAGGAATTCGGGAGAGTTATACCAATTACAGCGATCAGACCAATCATTCGGGAGCTACCTTATTAGACGACAACCAATTGCCAACCGTTTATAGTCTTTATGCTAGTTCAGGAGAGTTAATTCGCTCTATTCACTATGAGCACAATCCACAAGGTCGTCTATTATCGGTCAAATTCCTAGAATCAGATGAATCTGTTCGAGTTAGAGAAGACTACGAATACAATGGCGCTAATATGCACTGTCTGGTTTATAATAAAGATGGACAAGAACTGGTGGAGCATGTTATGTATCAGTATGATTATTACCAATAAGATATAGAAGTTGTTCAATAGCCTATTATTGCTTATTCCAACAGCTTCATAATTTGATATTCAATCAACCAACAACAACAATGAAAATTCACAACTTTAGTGCTGGTCCAGCAATTTTGGACAGCAGTGTGTTAGAAGAAGCAGCAGGTGCTGTTGAAAATTATGACAATCAAGGACTTTCTATTTTGGAAATGTCACATCGTAGTAAGCCTCTAGTAGCTATGTTAGAGGAAGCACACCAATTGGTCAAAGATTTATTGAAATTGGGAGACGACTACGAAGTGCTGTACTTGACAGGTGGTGCCAGTTCACAATTTTACATGGCTCCTATGAACTTGCTCAATGAAGGGGATACAGCGGCTTATGTTGATACAGGAGCTTGGTCTACCAAAGCAATCAAAGAAGCAGGGCATTTTGGAAACGTTGCTGTATTGGGTTCTTCTAAAGATAAAAACTTTAGCTACATCCCCAAGGATTGGGAAGCACCAGCTGATACAAAGTACTTACATTTGACAAGTAACAATACGATCTATGGAACTCGTTATGCTGAATTTCCAAAAGTAGATGCACCAATTGTTTGTGATATGTCTTCGGATATATTTAGTAGAGAATTTGATGTTACACAGTTTGGGTTAATCTATGCAGGTGCTCAGAAAAACTTGGGCCCCGCAGGAACAACATTAGTCATTGTACGCAAAGATCTCTTAGGAAAAGTAGAGCGTAATATCCCAACCATGTTGGATTACAATACGCATATCAAGAAAGGATCAGCTTTTAATACCCCTCCAGTTTATCCTATTTATGTTTGTTTATTAACGCTACGTTGGTTGCAAGCTAATGGAGGTGTTAAAGCTATGGAAAAGCGCAATAAGGAAAAGGCGGCTTTATTATATGCTGAAATTGATAGCAACCCTTACTTTAAAGGAACAGCTGCTGTAGAAGACCGTTCGATTATGAATGTTACGTTTGTAACGAAGGACAAAGCACACGAAGACGCTTTTTTGGCTTATTGCACAGCAAATGGTGTTTCAGGCATCAAAGGACATCGTTCCGTAGGAGGTTTTAGAGCTTCTATTTACAATGCAATGCCTTTGTCTAGTGTCGAATATTTGGTAGACTTAATCCAGAATTTTAAGCCAGAGTAATAGAAAGGTAGTTATCCCTATAGATAACAGAAGAAAAATAAGCCTTGTGAGTGGAATTAGTCCTCTTGCGAGGCTTTTTCTTTGTAACGTTTAGATGCTCGTAGTATCTTATTGCTTGGTGCAATGATGTATTTATAGTAGCCAACAGCAGTTGTTACCAACCCTAGAGTAGCAAATGCCAGCAAGGCATAAGGCATTATCAGCAAGCGTTCTGCATGGTCAACAGCATGGCGAAAAGAAAAAAGCAGAATCGTAGCAAAAGCACCCATTAGAGTAGCTATGGCACTGATGGTAAGTATTGGACGCAACCAATGAGGGCGAGCAATCAAAAAGCATTGACGCAAGAGTGCTTGATAATGAAATTGTTCAGGCTCTAGGCGCAATAATTGAATGGACAAACGTTGAGCTGTTTCTAATTGCCCCAATTTAAGATGCACACTAGTTTTTTTGTATAAAACCGTCATGTATACATCTTCGCCATCAATATAGCGAATATTGTGAATAATGGACTGCTCTAATAACTCATTGGCCACTTGGAGATACAGTTCATACTCTTGAGTTTCAAACAGGGCATTAGCATAATAATAGGACATAATAATGCCCTCATCCAATGGTAGAAAGTTAATGTCCTTATTATTCTGTTCGTAAAAACGAATCAAATAATAATAGTCAGAATAGGGAATGGATCTAAAATCCCTAAAAATTCTGGATTGTTCAGAGTATTTTATGTTCATCGCTCAAAAAAGAAATCTGTCTGTCAAACAATAAGGGAAATCTTTTGAAAAAAAATAACAACTATTAGATATTAGCTGTACGTCCCTAAAATTACTAAATTAAACGAAGAACAGGGCATTTTAGTTGGCACTTTCTACCAAAAAATAACATAATTGTGTTATTGCTGTTAACAACTAATGAAGGGTAGACTTATGTTTTTTTAATAAATTCCCCCATAAGCTTACTGTGCTACCGCAACGGCCATATGCTGCTCTAAGAAACGTTCCATAGCGTGATAAAACTCAAAACGATTCTCTTCGTTTCGGAATCCATGCCCTTCATTTTCCTTGAGCAAATATTCTACATCAATGCCTCTTTGTTGCAATGCCTCTACCATTTGGTCGGATTCATCTTGATTGACACGTGGATCTTTGGCACCTTGGGCAATGAGCAAGGGCACTTTGATTTTATCGACATGAAAAACGGGAGAATTGGCGCGCATTTGAATACTATCGGCTTCATTATTAGGATCTCCCACCATTTCATAGAGCATTTCGCGATACAATTCCCAATAAGGAGGAATAGTTTGCATGAAGGTAAAAAGATTGGAAACGCCTACATAATCGATAGCACAAGCATATAAATCAGGCGTTTTGGTAATACCTGATAAAGTCGCATAACCGCCATAACTGCCGCCATAAATAGCAATACGTTTAGAATCTGCAATCCCTTGATCAATGAGCCATTGCACCCCATCCGTGATATCATCTTGCATGGTCAGCCCCCATTGTTTGTAAGATGCCTCTAAAAATTTGCGCCCGTAACCTGTACTGCCCCTAAAATTCATTTGCAAAACAGCATACCCTCGATTCGCCAAAAATTGAATTTCTGGATTGAATCCCCAGCTATCTCTAGCCCAAGGCCCACCATGAGGATTGACCACGACAGGCAAATTCTTTGCTTCTACACCTTTAGGAAGAGTTAAATAACCATGTATAGTCAAACCATCTCTAGTAGAATATTGAATGGGCTTCATTTCGGCTAGTTGTTCTTCTTGCAACCAACCACTAACATCGGCAATATGTTGAAGCGTATCTGTAGCAGCTTCATAAAAATAATAAGCTCCCAGAGAACGATCACTGTAGGTGCGAACAATAAATTTATCTTCCTCTTCATTGGTGCTTGTAATCGCAATTTCATAATCGCCCAAATCCTTACGCATACGAGCATATAAACTTTCCACTTTTTTATCCAAAAAATGATGCTGGCGTTTCCACGTTGTATAGGTGATTGTAGTGGGTACTTTGCGCTTGCGCGAATAAGACAAATAGGTAAGGTCTACTTCGGGGTGTTCGTATATAAGTTCGAGTTCTTCTGCTGTGCGAATATTCATTTTAACAATAGCCACTTTATCTCTGCCCAAATTGGAGAGGGCATAAACGGTCTCTGAGTTGTCAAAATCAAAATAAAGCGGATAAACAGTTTCTTTAAAACTTGTAGTGAGCACCGATTGAAATTCCTCTTCTTCCGTTGCGCGGTACAAAATAGAAGTATTTACGCCATCTGTAGCAGTGGCTGCACGCAATTTGCCATCATGGTCGGTAATCCAACTGGAGATATTCCCAGGGTTTTTGGCCAAAAGCGTCAAGTTACCTGTATTGATATTTAAGCGATAAGGATCATAGATTTGAGGGTTTCTTTGATTGGTGCCTACAATCAAGTGATTTTCATCCTCTGGCAACGCATCAATAATCTCTGCTCGCACATTCTCAAAAGGAGTCAAATCTTTTTCATCCTCGCCATCTTTGGTCACCGAAAACAAATGAAAATTCTCATCACCACCAAAATCTCTTACATAGAGCAAGCGATCATTGTTGCCCCAAAAGAAACCCGACAAATCTCGATCCGTCACACTAGTCACTCGTTGGCTGGTTTCACTTCCAATTTTTTGAACAAAAATATTTTTTCTATTCTTATAAGGAGCCAAATAAGCCAAGTATTGCCCGTCGGGAGAGAGGGCATAAGCCGATTTTTTGGGATTCTTAAAAAAATCTTCTAATGGGATGTGGGGAACATCTGTAATGGTCATAGTAGAATGCTTAGTAGTTTCAGGAGTGCAGGCTCCTATACAAAGTAATAGAATTAAAATGCAAATAAATGTACAAAAATAATGACGTGTGGTCAATAGCATTACAAAATGATTTGAAGTTCTTGAATTGATCTGACACAACTTTGCAGAAAAATAAAAGTAATATAGTTGCCTTTCAGCATTTTAATAATAACAGTAAATATTGATACTCATTTGAATTACCACTGCTCTTTTAGACCAATTCCCTTAGCTGTTCGATAAAGCGACTACTTAAATAACTTCTTATTGTCATTAAAAGACTAGAATGAAAAAAATCCTTGTCATTTAGCCAAATAGTTCTTCTTTAAACAACAAGCTTTCTGTATTTTTGAACTTTATTTGTAAAGAGGGTTGTTATAGTAACTCTTATATCAAAAGGTTGTTGATACAATCTTGTAATTAATAAACAATTTACACCGTTTTAAAATGGCATTTAGTGAAACAGAACTAGCATCTATGCTTCAGCGAGTGGAGCAAATTATTGCTACTGGAAAATTAGGAGAACGCGACTTGGATGACCAAGAGAAAACTCGAATGGAAAACCTTAAAGGTTGGTTAGATTTAAAGGTACATCCTTATCCAGCTAAGGAATTTAAGGTAACTCACTATGCTAAAACCATTAAGGAGGAATTTGATGATGAAAAACCAGAGCTATTAGATAATGTAGTGTTGGCGGGTCGAATCATGATTAAGCGTGGAAAAGGAGCCGCACTATTTGCCGAGTTGCAAGATTCTAGTGGCCGTGTACAATTGTACATCCGAAGAGACGAAGTATGTCCTGGAGAGGACAAAGATTTTTATAATAAAGGCATCAAAAAACTCTTAGACTTAGGCGATTATGCAGGGATTAAGGGGTATATGTTTAGAACAGGAAAAGGAGAGGTAACCGTTCGGGTAACCGAATTTACTTTGTTGAGCAAAGCCTTGCGTCCTTTGCCTGTGGTCAAAACAGATAGTGATGGTAATGTTTATGATGGTTATGACGATCCAGAATTGCGCTACCGCCAACGTTATGTAGATTTGACCGTAAATCCACAGGTGCGCGATATTTTTATGAAACGCGCTCAATTAATCAAAGTAATGCGTCGCTATTTTGACGACAAAGGTTGGATGGAAGTAGAAACGCCTGTTTTACAGCCTATTCATGGCGGTGCTGCTGCGCGTCCTTTTGCCACCCATCACAATACCTTGGATATGCCTTTGTATTTGCGTATTGCCAATGAATTGTACCTCAAACGCTTGATTGTAGGCGGTTTTGATGGGGTATACGAGATTGGTAAAATGTTTCGCAATGAGGGGATGGATCGCACCCACAATCCTGAGTTTACCAGTATGGAATTGTATGTGGCGTATAAGGATTATGATTGGATGATGGCCATGGTAGAAGAATTACTAGAAGGCATTACTCAAGCACTGCACAGTCAAACCACCGTAACGGTTGAAGGGCAAGAAATTAACTTTGCAGGCCCTTATGAGCGTTTGAGTATGTTTGATTCTATTCAAAAATACACGGGTGTTGATGTCTCTCAAATGGATGAAATAGCTTTGCGTCAAGTTTGTAAAGAATTGCACATTGAAGTCGATGACTCTATGGGCAAGGGCAAATTGATTGATGAAATTTTTGGAGAGAAAGTAGAGGCCAATTTAATACAGCCCACTTTTATTACCGATTATCCTATTGAGATGACCCCATTGGCCAAAAAGCATCGCGATAAAGAAGGCTTGGTAGAGCGTTTTGAATTGTTTATCATGGGCAAAGAAATCGCCAATGCTTATTCAGAGTTGAACGATCCTATCGACCAGCGTGGCCGCCTAGAAGATCAACTATCATTGGCCGAGCGTGGCGACGACGAAGCGATGGTCGTTGATGAAGATTTCTTGCGTGCTTTGGAATATGGTATGCCGCCGACTTCGGGTTTGGGCATTGGAATTGATCGTTTGGTAATGATGATGACCGATAACCATTCTATCCAAGAAGTGCTATTCTTTCCGCAAATGCGTAAGGAAGAGTTTAGCCAAGTGGCAGAATAATTTTTTTGGGTAGTAGCGGCGTATGGCCATACGCCGCTACCACCCAAAAATTAAAATCGGAAAAGTGCGCGAATAGAAATGGTGCGGTTGATGGCGTAGGATATATTCTGGCGCAGGGGTTGTTGAACAATGGTCGTTATAGAACGCGACCAGCGAATGCCAATGCCCCAATTGCGTAAAAAGAAAATATTGCCATCAATAACCATCATAAAATCATTTCTTAGGAAAGGATCTACATAACCCGGTTCATCGCTCAATACACGTCCAAATTGACGGACACGAGCATTGAGCAAACGACTGTACGAAAACCCAGCTCCAATAGCAACACGCATGTATTCTCTATCGCTGTTGGCATCCTTGGCTTTCCAATCTTTATAATAAAACATAACAGGCACCTCTACATAATCTAGGTGATAAGTTTTGTCAATATTTTGAATGTAGCTTCCTTTTTGTGAGAATAAAATTTCAGTAGCCAATTCCATTCTGGGGCCAAATACAACACCCCCACGTACACCACCAATAAATCCAACTTTACTATAAGAACCATCTTCATCACCATCAATTTGAGTGAAGGCAGCTCCCGCTATAATTGTAGCCGTAAAACGCCCTTCCTCTTCCTTGTTTTGGGCAAAAAGCAACTGCACGCCCAATAGTAAACTTATTAAAACCAGTAAAAATCTCATAAATAAGGGATTGTAACAGTAAGTAAATAAAAAAACAGACGACCATGTCCAAAAAGAACCTTCGCCCGACAGCAGGGAACTTAAAGAAGTTAGAGCAATTGTTAGAAAATCTTGGGTATAAAATCATCTACGAGAAAGGAACCTTTCAATCGGGGTACTGCCTCGTCAATGCACGCAAAATGATTGTTATGAATAAATTTTACAAGACCGATATGCGTGTTAATAATTTGCTCAAAATTCTAGCCGAACTACAACCTGCATCCGATCAATTTGAGGAAGAGCAACAAGTTTTTTTTAATTCGTTGCCGATTAGTGCGCACGTCGGCGACTAATTTCTTGTTTTAATAAACCAAGCTCTCTGCTTACTTCGCCATTAACGGCTGAATTTTCTTGAGCACGGCGAATAAGATAAGGAATAACATCCCCTACAGGGCCATAAGGCACATATTTAGAGACATTATACCCTGCTTTGGCTAGATTGAAGGTCAAATTATCACTCATCCCATACAACTGAGAAAAGGTCAAATGCGGATGCTCCTTAGGAATGTTGTTTTGTTCCATGAGTTGGAGTTGATAGCGCGTGCTGTATTCATTATGAGAACCTACACAAGAGGCAACACGCTCATAATTTTGTACACAAAACTCTACGGCTGCATTATAATCTATATCGGTTGCTTCCTTGTTGGGTTGAATGGGCGAGGGGTAAGCCATTTTTTTGGCACGTTCACGCTCTTTTTCCATATAGGCTCCACGAACCAATTTGGCACCTAAAATAAATCCTTTTTCTTGGGCACGTTGGTACGATTCCTTGAGAAAAGCCAAGCGATCATGGCGGTAAAATTGGTAGGTGTTATATACCGTAATTCGTTCTTTATTATAACGCTCCATCATGGTCAACGTCATTTCATCAATAGGATCTTGAATCCAAGATTCTTCCCCATCAATGAACAAGGCTACTTCATTTTCATGCGCGATTTGACACAAACTGTCGAGGCGTTTTAAGGCGCGTTGTTCGGCATTTTTTTCTTGTTGAGTGAGCGGCTGCCCTGCATTTATTTTGGCCAATAAGTCAAAACTCATTAAGCCCGTAATTTTACCCGTTACAATAGGCACACTATCTTGCTTGCTTGCAAAATGGATAGATTTAGTCAATTCCTTAACGGTCAAATCAAAGGAAGATTCACTGTGCTTGCCCTCTGCCCCATAGTCGAGCACAGTCGCTACGCCATATTTCTCCAAGGCATAAATACTTTTACGGCATTCGTCGAGGGTAGCCCCACCACAAAATTGCTGAAAGATGGTTCGTTTGATCATACCTTTAATGGGGAGGCGCATCTTGAGTGCCAAAAGTGTGGCATTACTACCCATATCTACCAACATATTATTACTCATCATTTTGAATAACAAAGCGGTAGCCTTTAATTGTCTGTCTGTTTTGTGCTGAAAAGCAACCTCTGTATTAGTAAAATCGATCATAGCTGAATTTCTTCTTAGTAACCATTACAAAAATTAACGCCCTGTCCAAATAGACCAAGCAGCTTCTGCCTGCCCCTCCAACATGGACAAACCATTAAGGACAGCAGCCCCCTGTTCTCTACCACGCTTCAAAAATAAGGTTTCGGCAGGATTATAAATCAAATCCATTAAAAAATGTGGTGTACCAAGTTCCATATAGGGCAAATTTGGTGCTTCATGGATGGTTGGATGCTGTCCTACAGGACTTGTATTGATAATAATGGGGTATTCGTCTAGTATTTCTTTGGTGATTTGGGCGTATAATAAACGTTCCAACCCTTCTTTTCTAGACACATAACGATACGAAAGGTTCAATTGCCCCAAGACATAGGCCACTGCTTTGGCCGCTCCACCTGTGCCCAACACCAAGGCTTTTAAATGTTGATAATGCTGTGGCAATAAGCCCAACAGTGAATTCTTAAATCCAATCACATCCGTATTGTGCCCAATCAAACGCCCGTCCTCAAAGGCAATGGTGTTGACGGCTCCCACTGCTCGCGCTCCAGCCGACAATTCATCCAAGTAAGGAATGACTTGCTCTTTATAAGGAATGGTCACATTCAAGCCCCCCCAATTGCTTTGGGAGGCCACCAATGCAGGGAAATCCTCGATTTGTGCCAATGGAAACAAGTCGTATTGTGCATTCGTGATGCCTTCGCGCTCAAATTTTTGGGCAAAATAACTGGGCGAAAAGGAGTGTTGTATGGATTTGCCAATTAGGCCGTATTGCTGCATAAGAATGAATTTAGGATAAAGACCACACTAAAGCTTCTGGAACTTGGTTGAAAATATCGCGAAGCGGGGCTATTGTATGGCGTTGTCTTTTCATTTCTTCCCAAACGGTTTGGTGTGTGCTTCTGAGAATGGTGTTTTGGATGTTGGTTAAAAGGTTTTGTTTGGCTTGTTCTAGGTTTTGAAAGGTTGGTGTTGTCTCAAGAATGTATTGTGCTGTAATTTCTATCAAGTCCTCTAGTGAGTCAGCTTGGTTGATTGCATGATATTTACGCAATTCACTCAAGAAAAAATCAGCCTTTTCTCTTCGTTCACGCTCAAAACGGGCAAGGTTAAGGACTTCCAAAGTATATTCTGCTCTTATTTCAGTACGTTCATCCTCATTCAAAAAATTAGCAATATATACACCTGTTCGGAGATTAAGGAATAAAAAATCCATCGGATT
>JBGCDW010000015.1:0-15272 GCA_045105775.1 Aureispira sp. | reverse complement strand
TAACAGAAGCTTGTGCAGGTTCGAGTGTTTCTTTTGATTATAATAACTTTAGTGGACATCCTGCAAGTGTTAGTTTACCGAGCAAACAAGTGGGTACACGCCTTAATATTACCGCTCCTGCATTGACCTTGACAAATCAAGGTACTGGAACCAATTCAGGAGTGCAAGGAACGGTATCCTTCACCATTCCCAACAATGCGGCATCGGGTACGGTCATTTTTATAGATGGCAATGGCACTCCTATTGATACCACCGATTACTCCTTGGTCATTCACAACCCAACATTGGATTTTACGACGCTGCCCAGCTTGCTTTGTGCATCCAATACTGCTATTAGCCTCAATGCCACTCCAGCAGGAGGCACTTTTACAGGCATTGGCACAGCGGCTGGCGCGGTATCGGGCGATACACTAGATGCGACCCAAATGCCTTGGCCTACCGCCCATAGCACTTCCTTGGCGGCTAGAATCGGCTATGCCTACACCCCTACTTATAGTGATAATACCACCCCTTGTGCTCAAGCTATTGGTATGACTAGAACGCTTCCTATTTACGACAATCGCCTCAATCGTGTGGAGTTTGCTACCCTAAGCCAGCAGGATGCAGTGGCTGGCAACAAAGTACTCTCCTTGGATACGAGCCTGAGCAATATGATAACGCTTGTAACACCCAATATTTTCTGCAATTCTAATCCTAACAGTGCGATTGTACCTTGTTTGCCCCATACCTTTTCGGGGACTTTTATAGATCAAAACAACAACTTTTTGAGTACGATTGCGGGAGGACGCAATTTGGTAACCTTGGAATACAACAATCAAGGTTGTATCGGTAGTGCCGATGGTTTTATTGATATACTGGGCAAATTGGTTATTCAAAATTTACCCGATACCTTATGCGCTTCTTCGGGCATTGCCACTTTTGGTAGAGATACCAATTTGGTTTATTTGGATACCACTCTTGTCATAGGTACAGAGACTAGGCGTATTCTTAGAAATGAATTATTGAGTACCTATACGAGTGACCCCAATAATTCCGCCGCTATTAATCCTGTTTCGCTTATACAGGGCCAAGAGCAATTTGATTTCGACCCTATATTCAACAAGGTGATTGTAAATATGCAATACCAAAACTTGACTACCGTAACCGATGCCTTGGGTGTGGTTACTACCCTTGTGGCCGATACCTTTGTGGTGACAGATAGTGTGGTTCGTACAGGAGCCAATCAATCCATTCTCTTTATTAATAATCTAAAATCTTCTTACTGTGCCAATGAAATGGGCGATACGCTGTTTCCTTCTCTTGGATTTGTAGGGTTGAGTAGTAATATAATTTATGTGTACCGAAGTAGTACGAATGATACGATTTATTTGGACAATCATTATCTAAATCCTGCTGTTGTTTACGATAGCTTGGTGCCTTCTGGGATAGGAAATTTAGACTTGAGAGTGGGCTATGAAATAGATTATTATGGTTGTGATGATCGTCTACCATTTGTTGACCAACCGTTGGTGACTATTACAGCTCCGCAGACTCCAAGTTTTATGAGTCAGAGCCCTTATTGTAGAGGCGATGCGCCTGATTTGTTGCAGCGTGCTGCTTTGGGCACAGGTGTTAGTGAGGCATTCTCAGGTTCTGGTGTTGATCCTGCTACTGGTATTTTTAATCCAAGATCGGCAGGTATCGGCAATAATACCATTACTTATGTCTTGAGCGACAGCAATGGATGCACCTATTTTTATACAAATGACCTTATTGTTAACAATGGCCCAGAAGTAAATTTGCTCTTAAATGGCTCTACACTAACCAATGAATTTTGCTACAGTGTGGATAGTGTTGGTTTAGATACTACATTTACCAGCAGACCCAATACGCTTACCTCTATTCTTTTCTTTGGTGCGGGTATTCGAGTGGTTGGTACAGATACCTTCTTTGATCCTAGTATTGTTTATAGTAATGGAGACACTGCTACTACAGTATGGGTAGAAGTTACCGATGCAGTAGGTTGTTTTAGTAGTGATACGGCATATATTACGGTTATTCCTCCCCCTGCTATTGATATTGATAGTGCATTCAATTTTGTATCGAGTATATATGGTATTAATGGATTAGATACTTCCCATCACAGTTATTGTCAGAGCATCGATACCTTCTTTATTGATGGGCAGCCCAGCTATACAACAGGTAATACAGGCACAAGTATTACAGGAGATGGGGTTGTCTTGATAGGAAATAATTTTTACTATGATCCATCTTTGATTAATGGTGGAGAAGTTGATACCGTATTATTTACTTATACAGATGTCAATCATTGTCAGAATATAGATACCGCTATTATCAAAATAGATTCTATTCCGGTAGTGACACTTACAGGATTGCCTTCTAATCTACTTTGTAATAATAAGGATACAATACCGTTAATAGGAAGTCCTATTGATACGTTCAATAATCGTGGAACATTTATAGGGGCTGGTGTAGATTCCCTTTCGGGGATATTTGTGCCTGCGGATGCAGGCATTGGCACACATATTTTAATTTATGATTACACAGCCACTAGTGGCTGCTCTAATCGCGACAGTATACAAGTTACCATTGTTAATAAGCCCACGTCTGAACCTAGAGGATATCAGCCTTCTTACTGTATCAATGCAGCCAATGACACACTATTTAGTGCCAACGACACCTCTGGGAGTTATCAGTTTTCTGGTGATTTGATTATTGCGGGGACGGACATTTTGACCGTGAGTAATCTACCCGATACCAATACCATATTGCTCAGAGATCTTTATTATACCTATACCAGCGCTACTGGATGTACCATTAATGATACCATTACGATTCAGATTAACCCCAAACCTGAAATTTACTTCAATGATCTAGATACGGCTTACTGTGCCAATGGGACGGCTCAAAATTTTAGGGTATCGCCCAATGGTGGTAGTCTTATCCATACAGACTCTGCCTTTAGTATTCTGACAGACAATCGTTTTATTGAGTTCAACCCAATGCTAACAGATACAGGCTACACTAGCCTGACCTATACCTTCACTGCTCCTAATACTTGCGCTGATACTGTTACCACACCTGTTTATGTTCAACCCGTTGTTCTTCCTAGCATCGCAGGACTGGATTCTTTTTATTGCAAAACCAATGATACGATACCATTAACGGCTTCTCTATCTGGAGGTTACTTTATTGGATCAGGTGTAGGTTCGAACACCAATAGAGGTTGGTTTTTTATTCCTAACAATGCTCAAAATGGCGCCAATAGAATTCAGTATATTATTCCAGGGCAAGTAACCGCTCCTGGACAAGCTCTCGTTTGTAGAACAGATACAACGGTCATTGTCAATATTGAAGCACCACTTAATATTAATTTGGCCAGTCCTAGTCTAGTTTCTAAATTCTGTAGCAGTGATCCTGCTGTTCAATTCTTGTACGATACGTTGAGTGCTGCGGTTGTACATACCTTCCGTGCCGACACGAGTACATCTGATAGTGCCGTGGTTTGGAGTGCTAACACTTACTTTTTTGACCCTTCCAATGCTAGTATTGGAGCTAATGTTATCATCTATGCTGTAGAAGATACCATAACGGGCTGTAAGGATAGTACGGAACATATATTTGTAGTAGACGAGTATATTGTGCCTAGAATCCGCAATCTCGATTCTAGCTATTGCGAAGAGGATGAAATAATTGCCATTAGTGGTATTCCATCAGGCTCTACGATTACTAGAGATGGTGTTCCTATTCCACCAATCAATCCACAAATTCCAAATCGATTGGCCTTTAGGCCCAATGGACTAGGACTCCCACTCAATCCACTAACGTCCTCTATCAAGGATACGATTGTATGTAGTTATACCCAAGGTGGATGTTCGGATAGTGTGACTATAATTGTTGATATACATCCTGTATTTAATGTCGATTTCACAGTCGATTCCAATAATTTGCAGAAAATTTTCTGTTTGGGAGGCGATACCGTAGATTTAATTCCAAGTACTTCAGGAGGCTTTTTTAGTGGTACAGGAGTACGGTCGGGGACTACGTTCTTTATCCCTGATTTGGCAGAAGCGGGTATTCATCCTATTAAGTTTGAATATACAGATAGTGTAACCAGCTGTTATAGTGAGTTTACGGATACCTTTTATGTATATGGAGTACCCAACTTGGATTTTGCGGTGCAAGGTGGTTGTCAATTTGATAGTATTGAGTTTGTGCCTAATAATGCTTTGCTTGGCTTGGACAATATTTTCCAAAACAATTTTATAGATTCTGTAACCAGTGTGCTTTGGTATATGAGTGATAGTGTGCAAATTGTAGGCAGTGGGCAACGTGATAGCATTACTCCACTACATTATCAATATGCCTCTCCAGGGGTATACAATACACAACTCATGGTAGCCAATCGCGAGGTTTGTGTAGATACACAGACCATCAGAATTGTCATTTCTCCTAAAATTAGTACATTTCCTTATGTAGAGGATTTTGAAACGGATAACGGAAATTGGTTTGCAGAGAGTAGAGATTCAACCCATCGCTTACTTTGGGAATGGGGTATTGATAGTACCTCACAAGGTGGCCCTAATGACAATAGTAATCATATCTGGGCAACGCAAACCAATGCTTCTTATGCCGAAAGTGAAGACGCTTGGGTGTACAGCCCTTGTTTTGATATTTCAAACCTAGACCGCCCCATGATTAGCCTAAATTTTTGGAGCAATGTGCGTCCCTCTGATGGTGCTATCTTAGAATACCAAGGAGCAGACGGAAGATGGCTGCCTTTGGGTGCCGTCAATAGAGGCATTGATTGGTACAATAGTGGGGCTGTTTATGCCCGACCTGGAGATCAGGTACTCCCTGGTTCTGCAACCTCTATGGGTTGGATTGGCTTACAACAGTTTGACTGGAAAGACGGACGCTGCAAGCTGGATGGTATTGCCTACAATAGTTCTACCCGTTTCCGTATCGCTTTTGCCTCCCTCCCCAACCCTATCAATAGTTTCTTGGATGGTTTTGCTTTTGATAATGTGGTAATCCGAAGTCGTACCCGCAATGTTCTTATAGAAACGATGGTTAATGACCGATATGAGGATACGGTGGGGCTTGCAGTGGGTATAGAGATGGAGACTATTAATAACGCTAACTACCAACTCATTCATCATACCGAACTCAATAAAGATGTAGTGCTCCTACAATACCATATAGAACGAGCCAATGGTACTGTTACAGGAGGTTCTGACGATTTCTTTCACTTGCACAATCCTGACTTGGGCAAAACACGCTCGTTTGAATACAGTGCTACACCAGGAAAGGCTTATATTGATGGAACAGATTCGGCCTATACCACCCGATTCTTAACAGAGGTGGACTTTGAACAGGATATGTTGGAAACACCAAAATTTGCCATCAGCATTGATACTTTTAGACACATCAACAACAATTTCCAAATTGTAGCACGTGCCACTGCCTTGATAGATACAATGGCAGCCGCTGATTACAGAATTTATACGGTTATCTCTGAGGATTCTCTGAGCTATCCTCGCGGTAGTGGTTATAATAGTCTTGTACATGCGGTTGTTAGAGAAAATGACGAGTATCATTTAAATCCTTTTAGAAGTACCAGTAATATTATTAATAATCACACTTGGACTATTGGTGAAACTGAACGGGTAGAATTTAATTGGAACCACAGTGCCAATAGCTTTATCAACTACCGTCCAAACCGTTTCCACGCGGTGGTCTTTATCCAAAATATTGCTACCAAGGAAATCTTTCAAGTAGCAACAAGCAGAGATGTAAGTGGGTATTGGATTGGGATTAATCCTATAGAAGCAGAAGAGGAATTGAACGAGTTACAAAGCCTTAAACTCTTCCCCAATCCAGCACACGATTATTTCAATCTACAGTTTGATCAAGCACTAGAACATGATTATGAATGGAAATTGGTCAATATGCAAGGTGTAGAAGTAAAGCAGGGGCAGCTCCAAATGGGCACCGATCAAGTTCGTATCAATGGCTTAGATTATCCTTCGGGGACTTATATCTTGCTCTTGTATAATAACAATGTTTTTGTGCAACGAAAAGTGATACTCGGCAGACCTTAGACAAGTCTTACTGTACATAAATATCATGGAAGCACTCCTACTACTTGTGGGAGTGCTTTTTTTATTTACACAACATCATTTTTTATAAAAAAACAAATAAAAAACAAAAACAAAAGTCACAAAAACTCAATTAAAAAATATTTTGCCTGATATAAAAATTGAAAAAAAGGTCTATTATAACTAAATTAAAGAAAAAATTACACTTTTATATATTTTTCAAGACTACTCTACCGATACATCCCTGCTATTCACTCCTTAAAAAAAGTCACAAATGAACTTAAAATTTTCAATAAATTCTATTTGTTTTTTGTTAGTTTTTTTTCTTTATATAAGCAATATTCATGCTCAGACAGTTAGTTTTTCCAATGCTGACACATTGGCTCCCTCCAATGAAGCATGTGTGAATGATACCATCTCATTCCATTACACCAATTTTTCTTTGCCCCCTAATCGTGTGCAATTGAAGGGCAATCGTGGAGATACATTAAATGTTATTTTTTCTGTATCCAATTCGACAATGCTTGGCATCAACAACTATCAAGGTGTAGTTACATTTGTTGTTCCTAATAATGCAACTTCAGGCACCGTAACTTTTGTAGATAGCCTCAATTCTGTCATTCATATTACCCCCAATCTACTGGTAATACACAATCCCATGATAGACTTTTTGATTCCTAATGCTCCTATTTGTGCAGATAATGAAACCGTTTTGTTATATGCATTTCCCAGTGGGGGCATTTTTATAGCCGATACGATTACCACTGATACTGGGTTTATACAACAAGATACCATTAATGCCACCTTGGCTCGATGGCCTATTCATCACTACAGGGATTCGATGCAAGTAGACATTACGTACAGTTATACGGCTCAGTATACTAATAATCGCGCCTGCCCCAATACGACAGATACTACCAAATCCATTACCATTTATGACAATAGATTAGATAGAATAGAATTTGCGCCCCTCACTAGAAGTGCAGCCAATGCGAGTAATATTCTGTTATCATTGGATACCAGTGGCGGGAGTATCATTACAGATTTGAGTCATGGTATTTTTTGTGATACTGCTACAAGTTGTTATCCCCATAGTTTTAGTGGAACTTGGGTGACCAGCAATAATTATTTTATCGGTATGTTGGCAGATACGACAAACACCATTCGATTAGAGTTTAATAACAATGGTTGTATTGGTAGTGCTGAGGGCGTTCTTACTATTATTGATACTATTATTCGCCCTCAAATTGTGGGGCTAGTAGATACCTTATGTAGGGGTGCAAGTAGTATTTTACTAGAGCGAGATTCCGTACTAGCTTATAGCCAATACCATACAGGCGATAGTCTTACAGGTCGTATTGTCACTAATAATATCTTGGCAAGTATTACGACCTTTGATACTACCCATCAAATTGCTATTTCTAATAATAACATAACTATTGGACAAGAAAGCTACCTATTTGATCCGAGTTTACTTCCTCTAGGAACAACAACTGTTATCATTAGCATGGAATATCTGAGTAGCAATACTCCTCGATCTAATTTTGGCTCTCCTATTCATATTGATACGCTCCTTGTAACAGATACCATTACTATTGTTGCACCGCCTAGCAATACAAATGTAGCCGTCATTAATCTCAACAATACCTATTGCCAAAACGATAGCCTCACTCCTCTTGAATTATCACACCAATATTTAGGCATAGCGAACAACATGGTATCTATCATTTCTCCATTCAGCCCACTAGATACCATTTTCTTACCAAATGACACCTTAAATCCTGCTTACTTATATGATACCTTAACCGCTAAAGGGGTAACAACTCCTTTCAATTTAATTCTGAACTACAAAATTGATTATCATGGTTGTATAGTTAGAGCTTCGATAAATTCTTTTAGTATTGCAGACCCTTTAAGCCCTCATATAGCCGATACTGTTTATTGTAGTAATGCAGACACTACACGCTTAGTACACTCTGCAATCAGTTTAGGCATTACCGAACATTTCAACATATATCCAAATCCATTGACTGTCAATCCTATTATAGACTCTATAGTTGGTTTATTTAATCCCCAATTGGCTGCTTTAGATTCTAACTTAGTGGTTTATACACAAAGCTACACCTTTAATGGAAAGCTATGTTCCTACACGGATACAGGTATTATACATATTGCCCCAGCTCCACAAGTAGAATTGACCCTAGATGCACTGGTACAAGATACTTTTTATTATTGTGCCAATAATGATAGTGTGCTATTAGGCACCCTTGTCCAATTAGGAACAGGTACTGGCTTTTATAATGCGCTCTATACTAGGGCTGGAGTTATTGATACTGTTTTTTACCCCAATACTATTTTTGCGGGAATGGGAGGTGATACATCCATCCTATTAACCGTGACCGATAGTTTGAGCTGTATTGGGGAGGATTCTGTAACGGTAATCGTCCACAATACTCCTACCGTTCGTATAGATTCTGCTTTTAATTTTATTGCAAGCCCTTATGGCATCAACGATACCTCTGATCATACCTATATCAGAACCACTGCCCCCTTTACCATTGATGGATTTCCAAGTTATACGACAGGATTATTGGGCACCCAAATTAATGGTTTTGGAATATTCCAAGCCAGTAATAATATCTACTACTATGCTCCCAACTTAGTGCCTTTAAGTGCAGAGGTAGATACAATTTGGTATACCTATACTGATTCCATGAGTTGTACCAATCAGGATTATACCGTCATTAAATTGGATAGTATTGCTTCTTTCACAGCCGATGCCATTCTTTTTAACCAAACAGCAGGTGTTCCTAATCTATATGAAGCATGTATCAATGATAGTCTTGTTTTTGATTACGATCAGTTTGCACAACATCCTGACAAGATTCAACTACGAGACACAGCAGGCAATAATATTGACATCTTTGTTACGGCTATCAGTACTTTTTCTAATGGTAATAATAGTGTTGGTGGAACTATTGTATTTTCGGTTCCTCCTACCGCTGCTACGAGTGCTATTAGTTTTTGGAATGGCAGTACTTTGTTATATACGACTACCCAACCCCTTATTGTACACAATCCTATATTAGATTTCCTAGCACAAACTACCCCCTTATGTGCAGATAACACCAATATTTCTCTTTATGGAGTTCCTAGTGGTGGTTTTTTCACAGCTGATAGTTCTCAAATAGATTCTACCTTTAATTTTATCACCAATACTAGTATCAATGCAACCCATGCTAAATGGCCTGCCACCCATATCGGTCAACTTAACGTGGATATTACTTACAATTATTTGCCTCAATACAGCAATGGCAATAACTGTAGTGATACCTTGTATCTAAGCAAAGCACTTACATTTTATGACAACCGTCTCCATCAGATTTCTTTTGCTACGATTGTAAAACAAACCAATGGTAACAACAATCGTTTGCTCACTTTAGATAGCATCAATAATACCTTTATCAATTTCACACGACCAAGCATATTGTGCAATAACACCAACTTGAGCATTTGTTATCCTCATATCTTCTCTGGCACTTATGTCAATAATAATCAATTTTTGGGCAATCTGGCAAGAGTTGACACCGCCAATCCCATTCGTTTGGAATTTAATAACAATGGCTGTAGAGGAATCATTAATGGTAATATTTTTGTAACAGATTTTTCCGAAATTTATGATTTGCCCAATATTATATGCAGACAAACAATTAATAATTATGTGGTGCAGCGAGATCCAAGTTTGGTTTATGCCGCTCCTATAATTTTGCCAAATGGTAATACAGTTGTGGGCAATCAATTAGTCACCCTAACTACACAAGATACAGCGTTACAAAACATCATTGCACCCAACAATAGTATAGCAGGTAGTGAAGATTTTATTTTTTATCCATCTAGAATTTCTCCTAATGATACCTTTATTGTATTTACAGCTAAATACAACAGTTATGAAATTGATACTAGAAATGATACGACTATTACACAAACTATTGAGATTTTAGATACGGTTTTCATTGTTGAACAGCCATTTCCTAGCCTGACAGGTTTGTCCGCAAACTACTGTGCCAATGATTCTATAGCTACCTTCCAGTTATCGCCTTATTTTTTAAACAGCAGTAGTGCTTTGAGTATTCAAGGACTTAGTACTACTTTTTTGGATACCTTGGTTGATACTATTTTTAATCCTAGAGATCTTTATAATACCACTGTACCCAGTAGAAATCAAGATGTATCTCTACAACTGAACTACAACGCTGATTATTACGGCTGTATAATTGCAACTACTGGGCGGTTTAGTATCATAAAACCACTTGATCCTGTTTTTGTTGTTGATTCTACTTATTGCAAAAACAGAGCACCTTTATCCTTAATTACGATACCTCTACCCAATATCCGAAACGCTCACTTTGTTCCCTTTTTGGGATTGGATTCTGCAGGAAATTTCAATCCGAGTATAGCCGATACAGGTCGTCTGCTCATAACGTATGTGTTGACAGATAACTTTGGTTGTACCTATAGTACTACCAATACCACTATTGTCAGTACGCCTCCCTCTATTGATCTTTTGTTAGATAGCTCTAGTTTGAATGCTACTTTTTGCACCAATGAATCCTCCAAACTCATTAGTTATGTAGCCGATAGTTCCTTGATATTTAACGGCTATACAGGACAAGGTGTAGTAAACAACAATAGATTTGATCCTTCCTCTGCTTTTGGCGGGGGCTCTGGAACAACAAGGATTATAGCATCGGTAGCCAATCAAGCAGGTTGTTTGGGTGCCGATACCTTAACGGTAACCATTTTGCCTCCTCCTGTGGTTAATATTGAATCTTCGTTTAACAACCAAGTTAGCCTAGATACCTTAGGCAATCAGATTGCTAATCATACTTATTGTAAGAACACTTCGACCTTTACGCTCAACCCCATTCCAAGCCCATTGACCAGTAGTAATAATAACCTGTTAGGTAATGGGATTATTTTTGATAGCTTGACCAATAATTATACGTACAATCCAAGACAAGCTTATACAACCCATACCATTGATACGGTTATCTACACGTACACCAATATAGTAGGCTGTACCAACAGTGATACCGCTATTATTAATATTGATACCATTCCTGTTGTCTCTATTAATGGTTCTACTGATACAAGTTTCTGCTTAAACAACTCATCTACTTCTTTTCTCGTAATTCCTAGTAATAATTTAGGAGGAACCAGTACTTATAGTGGTTTTGGGATTAGCCCTACAGGAGAATTTAATCCACGCCTTGCAGGTATAGGTGCTTACCAAGTTTACTATCAATTTACAGATGCCAATAACTGCACCAACAGAGATACGATTAGTATTACTGTTAAGCCCTTGCCTACACCACTATTTACTGGCTACAATAGCCAATATTGCATTTCTGCTCCTGATGATACCCTATACAGTCTTAACAATACTACTACAGGTCAATTTTCATTTTATGGATCTATTGTTTTGGATTCCACGGGCATCTTACGACCAAGTGCAGATACTTCTAATATAAACACAGGAATCAAGACAATCTATTACAGCTATACGGATTCGGTTGGCTGTACAGACACTATCAGCGAAAACATTTTTATTCATCCCAACCCAACTATTCTTATTTCAGGACTAGACTCCGCTTATTGTTATAATGGTGCTCAAGATAACATCAACTTAGAACCCCAAGGAGGGACATTTATCAGTCAAAACAGCAATGTATTTTCCATCAATGGTGGATTTTTAACACTGACACCAAACCAAGCAACTTCCGCTGGTTATCAATCATTTAAATACAGGTACACCGATCGTAATGGATGTATTGATACCATCTTGGCAAGAACCTATATTCATATTCCTCAACAAGCTACTATAACAGGTCTAGATTCATTGTATTGTCAGATTAAAGATACCATACGCTTAACAGGAAATCCCTCAGGAGGAAATTTTTCAGGCCCTGGTATTGAATTTGATAGCAGTTGGTATTTTATTCCTCAAAAGGCAGGGATAGGACTAAATAACATTCATTATCAGATGGTAGACAGCAGTTATAATAATGGAGGGTCTGCCTTAATTTGCTCTATAGATACCATAACAAGCATCAATGTCAATGCCTTGCCTACTGCTCGGTTACTCGCTCCTGTTTCCAATGCTTACTTTTGCAGCAATGACACCTTACAAAGATTGATACCCGATAATAGTATCAGTGGGCTAACCCATTCATTTAGTAGTACCACAGGAGGAATTGCAACTTCTGTCACGACTGTATTTGATACCGTCGGCAATACCATCACGTTTTACTCCGATACCAGTTTCTATTTTAATCCTACTGCAGTGAGTGGTGGTACACATATTGTCACACAAATTACGACCGACAGCTTAGGTTGTCAAGACAGTACCCGTACTAGTTTCATTGTCAATCTTTTTCAAACACCTGATTTTACCATAGATTCTACCTACTGTGCTTCCAGTGATTCTATCGCACTATATGGCTTTCCTGGCGGAGGTATATTTACGCTCAACGGAGATACACTCAATGCATCTGGCCAAAATGCTATCCCTTATTTTTATCCCATCAGACGAGATAGCACTGGAGCGGTAGCTACTCAAACAGTATATGATACTATTGTTTATTCTATTAGTGATACAGCCTGTATCTCTATCAAAGAAAGAGTGGTAAAGATTTACCCTTTTCCACAAATAAGCTTTGCCACCAATTCCAATCAAAACACCTACTGTTTGGGAGGCGATACGGTACAACTGATTGGATTTGGGTCGGGTACCTTTAGTGGCAATGGGGTACGCACAGCTACCAATCACTTTATCCCCGACTTGGCAGGCCCAGGGTTTCACCCTATCCGATATTATTATCAAGATTCTACTACGCTCTGTGATAATGAATTTGTAGATACGATAAAAGTCTACGGCACGCCCAATTTAGATTTTACAGTAGAAGGCGGTTGCCAATTAGATAGTAGTTTCTTTTATCCCAACAATGCTAACTTGGGGCTGGATAATATTTTCCAGAACAATATCATTGATTCCATTACCAGTATCAAATGGGTTTTTACCACATCTGATAGCTTGATTGGCAGCAGTCAAGGCAACACCATTGACTCCGTGGGGTATAGATATCCTACTTCTGGTATTTATTATCCCACACTTATCGTGACCAATCAATATTTGTGTACCGATACACAGACTATTCGCTTAGTTATTTCACCAACTGTAAATAGTTATCCCTATACAGAAAATTTTGAAAATTCTGCTGGGAGCTGGTTTGCAGAGAGCCGCGATTCTAGCTATAGTTCCCTCTGGGAATGGGGTATTGATACCAACTCTGTGGGTAGTATTCCCAATTCTTTCAATCACATTTGGATGACCAACAAAGATGGAGGTTATGGCCCAGCCGAAGATGCTTGGGTCTACAGTCCTTGTTTTGATATCAGCACCTTGAGTCGTCCTATGATTAGTCTAGATTACTGGACCGACACCCGACAGCAGGCAGATGGCACCATTTTAGAATATCAAAAAGCAAATGGCTCTTGGGCTCCTGTAGGAGAACTCGATAGAGGAATCAATTGGTTTAATACTCCATTCATTGCGGGTGATCCTGGCGATACCACTGATAGAATTTTTCCAATAGGGTGGTCTGGACAAAGCACAACATGGCAAAATGGACGCTATAAGCTCGATGATTACAGAGGTACCAATAATGTTCTTCGTTTGAGAATGGCATTTGCTTCGGTAAAAAATGACCCCCAAGGACTCTATGATGGTTTTGCCTTTGATAATGTTGTTGTACAAAATCGCACCCGCAATGTCTTGCTAGAAACCATGACCAATGTTGATTTTGTGGGCATGGAAACTGCCAACAATCACATCTATCAACTGGCTCTCAACAGCAGCCTCAACAAAGATGTGGTCTTGTTACAATATCATATGGAGAACCCCAACCCCAATGATATTTTTTATAACCACAATCCAACATTGGGTAGAAATCGCGCCTATGAATACTCTGCCCCTGCTGGCCGAGCCTTTATTGACGGCTATGATCCCTTAGTGACTTTTACTACATTTGATCTAAGAGCTACTGATTTTGAATACGATATGCTGCAATTTCCCAAGTTTTCTATAGTCATTGATACCTTCCTCCATGTCAATAGTACCTTTGAAATTCAAGCAACAGTAACTGCCTTGGAAAATTTAGACTCTGCCGACTACCGAGTCTACACCGTTATATGCGAAGACTCGCTCACCTATCCACGGGGGAGTGGCTATGGTAGTCCCTTGTACGCAGTAGCACGGGAGAACGATCAATTCCATACCAACACATCAATCAATACCAATAACATTATTAAAACACCCTGGGTAGCAGGTCAGGCAGAACCCATTTCTTTTATTTGGAATCATGGGACCAGTGGATTCATCAACTATCGTCCCAACAAATTCCATGCAATAGTCTTTATCCAAAACATCGATACCAAGGAAGTATACCAAGTAGCCACCACCAGAGCCATTGGCGGCTATTGGGTGGGTATCGATCCCATCCAAGCGGAGAAGGAATTGAACGAGTTGCAAAGCCTTAAACTCTTCCCCAATCCAGCACACGATTATTTCAATCTACAGTTTGATCAAGCACTAGAACATGATTATGAATGGAAATTGGTCAATATGCAAGGCGTAGAAGTACAGCAAGGGCATATCCAAATGGGCACCGATCAAGTTCGTATCGATGGCTTAGATTATCCTTCGGGGGCATATATCTTGCTCTTGTATAATAACAATGTTTTTGTGCAACGAAAAGTGGTACTGGGTAGACCTTAACAAACAATCATACGATATTTTTATCTACAGAGCACTCCTACTTGGTGGGAGTGCTTTTTTTTGTGGGCTTGAAGCAAAAAATAGACAAATTGAGAGAATACCTAAATTTAATAAGCTAGGGTTTTCCCTGTAGGATAAGGGTTAAAAAGCTGGGATATTTGGAATGTTCATTATAGAATTTTCAATCATTATTTGCTCCCATCAATATTTTCAATTATGTCATTACATTATTTTGCTCTTGCTCGTAAGGGATTTCTTGTATTCTTAATGAGTTTTATTTGCGGTTATAGTAGTTGGGCACAAACGCCTAGTGTTAGTTTTAGTAATAATAATAA
>JBGCDW010000014.1:0-41082 GCA_045105775.1 Aureispira sp. | reverse complement strand
TTGTCATACTCTTCATCGATTTGAGCGGTGTTTTTGGAGCAAGCCATCAATTTTCTATAGCCTTCTGTAAATTGTGTCATCGCATCTGTATAATGCTTTAAATTTTCATCGGTATTACCAATATTATAACTCTTGGCTACAGCATACAAAGCTATACGCTGGGTAAGCATTCTCTGACGACCAGCAATATTGATAACCTCTACCAGTTCCTCATCCCCTGCCGTCGTTTCCTGTTTACCATATTCAGAATGCTCTGTAGCATATGTTTCTAGCAGCATCACTGCCTTGTGACAGGCTTTCAGTATTTTATTGTTGAATTGCAAAACAATGTTGGCGTTTTCTATAGTAAAGTCATTGGTATAGATGAATTTATAATTGCGCCATAGAATCTCAACATAACGAAATTGATCTTTAATTTCATCAGTAGGTGCAAAATTCTTGAGTTCGTTCAGGTTACTTTCAAATGTTTTGGCACTTCCTAATAAATGTGCCTTGTGCCGCTCTGTATCCAATCCTGCCGTGATACTTACGTAACATTTGGCCACGCGTTGTGTCAACATTCTCTGATAGCCAGCTTTATTGATGGCTTCATAAATGGACATGTCAGGATTTGCTTGTACAGAGGTTGATAGAAGAGCGATTACACTAAAAAGTAAAAATAAATTATTCATTTTAAAAAATTGTGGTTTATATTGGAAATAAATTAGATGGGGCAATAAGTTCTAACATCATTTAGTGTTTCTATTGCAAATGTAAAGCAAACATCTTATTCAATGGTGCTTTTCTCTGCCAAGAACAAAGCGTTTTTGTGCCAATCTTATTCATTTCTTATTGGGAAGTGATTTAAATACCTTTTACTATGTCTACATAGTTATTTACTGCAAATATACAGTACTTATTGTTTTTTTTACAAAAAGTTACTATGAATAAAAATCAGATGAGAAAGTGGTGTAGGCAAGTCTTTGCAAGAGAGGAGACTGCTGCCAATAAAAAACAGCTATCAGACACTTGAAAGTGACCTGATAGCTGTATCAAAAAAGTAATCTAATAACTGTATCAAAGCTGATTTAACCTTTTTGGCGTTCATACAAGAAAACGATCTCATCAAAACGGAAGAGCGTCAAATCCATTTTTTCCAAACAACTCAATAATTGATCTTTTAGTTGTATACTCAAGCCCGTAGCAGTGATAATTTCATTAAAATTGCCTTCCAGAGTATTCCAATGCTTACTTACATTGTCATACTCTTCATCGATTTGAGCGGTGTTTTTGGAGCAAGCCATCAATTTTCTATAGCCTTCTGTAAATTGTGTCATCGCATCTGTATAATGCTTTAAATTTTCATCGGTATTACCAATATTATAACTCTTGGCTACGGCATACAAAGCTATACGCTGGGTAAGCATTCTCTGACGACCAGCAACATTGATAACCTCTACCAGTTCTTCATCCCCTGCAGTCGTTTCCTGTTTGCCATATTCAGAATGCTCTGTAGCATGTGTTTCTAGCAGCATCACTGCCTTGTGGCAGGCTTTCAGTATTTTATTGTTGAATTGCAAAACAATGTTGGAGTTTTCTATAGTAAAGTCATTGGTATAGATGAATTTATAATTGCGCCATAGAATCTCAACATAACGAAATTGATCTCTAATTTCATCAGTGGGTGCAAAATTCTTAAGTTCATTCAAATTGCTTTCAAATGTTTTGGCACTTCCTAATAAATGTGCCTTGTGCCGCTCTGTATCCAATCCTGCTGTGATACTTACGTAACATTTGGCCACGCGTTGTGTCAACATTCTCTGATAGCCAGCTTTATTGATGGCTTCATAAATGGACATGTCAGGAATTGCTTGTACATGTGTGGTAATAAGGAGTAGTAAGGAGAATAAAAACAACTTGCTCATAATGTTTTTTTTAATACGAAGCATCAAATACATGGGACACTGAGATGCTCTATAAATTAAAGAATAAAGTCAAAATAGCTGACTTATATTGCTATCATCAACATAATAATTACAAATTTAGTCTTAAGTTTTTTTTTAAGTAGTTTTTTTTGCCAAAAAAAGTGTAATTCTTGCCAAAAGAAATAAGATCCTATTCAAAAAAGGCTGTCTTTATTTTTTTACTTAAAAACCAACAATTAAAATAAATTATTTTTTATTTGTAATTCTTCTATGATTTAAGTTTTTTTAACAACTCATAATATGACACGACTTTATCTAAAGAAAGCAATAGAACATCTGTTTGTTTGATGATCTGCTTAAGGTCGTCTTGCCAGTTTTCTTTTTTAGAATAAGCATCAATGAGGGGTATCCAAACTATTTTCAGGTTATCCCAGTTCTTACTTATCACCTCGTACTCTTGCAGAATTTGCGGAGTATTCTCTGGCCACAGCAATAACTCTTTATGGGTTGTAGTAAACTCTGTTATGGCTGTTCTATAACGCACAAGATTGCGTTCAATATTGCCAATATTGCAACCTATCGCTATAGCGTACAATGCTACTCGTTGTGAGAGCATTCGCTGTCTTCCAGAACGATTAATCGTGATTGCTAATGCCTTCTGAATAGGTTTTAGCGTCCTGCCCTCATACATTTTTTGTTTTACTGCATATTCCTCCAATAGTTCTACCGCATCGTGACTAGCTTCCAAAATAGTATTGCTATACTCTAGAATAATTGCTGCATGCGCTGCTGTAAAATTACCATTGTGGGCAAATTTATAGTTCTGCCATAATATTCCTATGTAATGAAACTGATCTTTTATTCTTTCAGTTGGTGCATATTCTTGGAGTATTAAAAAATTTTGTTCAAACAGCTCTACACTTTTTGCCAAGTAAATTTTCTGTTCTTTTACATCAAGATTGGCCACAATACTTAGGTAACACTTTGCTATTCGTTGTGTTAACATACGCTGATAACCTGCTTTATTGATGACCTGATAAATAGATAAGGTTGATTGGGGGGGGGTGCAAGCTACACTCGACAATAGCAATAAGATGATAATTCTGAACATGATGTATCTTACTAAAAACTTTAATAGAATGGGAATCATATAGTACATATATAATATTACACATGTGCTACCTATTGATCCAAATTAAAACTTTTGGTAAAAATTACAAAATGTAAATAGGCAGAATAGTGCCATTTTTATGTACTATCCTGCCTATCTAAATATTTATGACCGTAAACTGTTTTTATAATATCATTATTTAATGGACACCACTAAAAATATCTTCTTTCAGACCACCTTCTTCGAGTGTTTGGAAACTGCGTAGATTATTGATTTTAATGTCCAAAAAGCCCATATTATGGCTGCGAGCCACCTTGGCACCTGTTCCTAATGTTTCCCAGCTTTCCCAAGTTGTTTTGATCCCACCAATTGGAATAATTTTGACCCACATTTTCCAAGCCTTGGGCAAACCATCTTCATCCAATATCCACAAATAAGCATCTCCTGGTGTTACTCCTCCACTTCTATAAGTGACCAATAATCCTTTGCCACCCTCTTCCAAATCAACGGCTTCAAGCTTGACATTGGGTTGTTCTATTTGTACAAAAGCATTGAGCCAAAATGCGTCATTTGTAAAATAAGCATGTGCCTTATCTATAGCTTCTTGTGTATTTTGTGTTTGTTCTACTCCATTTTCGTATACTTTTCCTGTCTTGCTAGAAGGATTTAACAAAACACGGGTTTCGCCATACTTCACCTCTACTAGATGACGCTCGCGATCCCATAAAAAGTCATGCGTGCCCAAACCTCCAAACGTCCATTGTACATAACGCGTTTTTTCCCAAGCCTCTTTGTTTACAGCCTTGTTGATTTTTTGTAACAATGCCTGTGCTTCAGGGCCTTCTGTTCCCTTGGGTATAGGCTCATTGTACAACAAATACAATACACCAAAGGCAAGAATACCTAATACAATCAAAAAGCCTACAAATTTGAGTAATCTAACCCCTAATTTTTTCATTTTTTTAGCTTGATCTTAAAGTGGTAATTAATTTTTTACATAAGAATTTGTTTCTCTACTTATTGCAATTCTTCCGTTTTATTGCCGCGCAAACCATTAGAAATCATAGATAATAACAATAAAGCAGCTACTAAAATAGAAATACGCCCTAACAAATCTCCATAGTGTACATAAAATGTTTCTTCTTGTCTCAAATAAATAACATCTCTCAAAGCCACAGGCTCATCATAAGCCGTGGCGTTATAAATATCGCCTCTACTATTGATAAAACAAGAAACCCCCGTATTGGCCGAACGCACCACATAACGCCCTGTTTCAATAGCACGCAATGAAGATAAATATTGGTGTTGGCGATGTCCATTTGTATTGCCCCACCAACCATCATTGGTAATAACAAACAGTGCCTCTGCTCCTTCCTTGATGTAATCCGTTACATAATCTCCATAAACAGACTCATAACAAATCAAGGCACCAACCGTCCCATTAGGAGATTCAAACGCTACACGTTTTTCCTGACGGCCCAAACTCACCCCTGGCACCCCTCCCAAATCCAAAATCAAGTTTCTAAAGAGATCAAAATGTCCCACCAAAGGCATAATTTCTGCCCCTGGCACCAACTTAGATTTTTTATAATAAGGAATTTTTTCGGCGGTAGCACTCAATTGTATAGCCGCATTGTGTACATCTCGATATTGGCAGTAGGTTCGATCTGGATTGCAATAGGTAAAAATATGACTAGGCTTGGGTTCATTTTCTTTATAAATAAGATGGGCACTCAAGCCCGTCACCAATTGCGTATTTGGGTATTCTTGTAAGAAGCCTTTCAACCCTTTGATAAGCCCCACTTCGGGCAAGTTTTCGGCATTGATGCCCCCAAAAGAAGTCTCAGGAAATACCAAGTAATCGGTACTGTCTGTCAATTGCCCTCTCGACAACTGTAAAAAATTGACCAATTGCTCACGCCGTGGTATTCTAAATTTTTTGTAATGTGGCTCATAATTGGGCTGTACCGTCACTACTTCTGCTGGTTTCCCTTCTTGGAGATCATGCTGATAATATAACACCACCGAACATACAATCGGCACTACAAATCCCAACAAAGGTTTGCTCCAAGTACTCAATCCCTGCAATGGATAAATTCGTTTGCCAATAGGCAATACTCTATTCGCTAAAGCTATATTCATCCACAAAATCCACAATCCTCCACCAAAAACCCCTGTATACGAATACCACTGCACCAACATAGGCAAGTGTGCAAACGAATTGCCCAAGGTCAACCAAGGCCAAGACAAATCCCAAGTCAAGTGCCCAATCTCAAAGGTCATCCAATACACCACAAAACCCAAGTTGGCTCCTCGCTGCCCCATGTGTTTTTTGGTAATGTGATAAAAAAGTATAGGAAAACACATAAACACTGCATTCAAAGCATTGCCTATAATTCCACCCACAAACGAACTATTCTGAATCCACCAAGTACTCAGCAAATTCCATATAAAAAAAGCATTAAAAGCCAGTTTAAAGATGGTCCATTGATCTGTTCCCTCCTTGGCTTGTGCTACTTTATGCTCTGCCCAAAGCAAGGGAATAAAGGCAATAAAAAGCAGAAAAAAGGTAGGCATAGGCATAAACCCACCCGCCAACAACACCCCTGTCAAACTACTGGCAGCAATCAATTTGAAGGGGGTTTCATGACGCACATAATAATTGCCCCCCAAGAGCAACAACCCTCCCCAAGTCAGCAACCAAAACCACAAGGGCTGCTGTTGCCACAAGGATTCATTGGTATACAACGTATACATTACACGCCCCAAATAAGCTGCTACAAGCAAGCAAAGCACCCCCAATACCAAACGTATTCTTGTTTGTTTTTTTGTCATTATTGTACTAATACTTTAATCAATTCTTTATTATCAAGTAACAAGCCTTTAAACAACTTGTTTACCAACTCAACTCTTTATTGTTCGGCCCGAAAGTACCAAATAAATAACCATTGGAGCACCCAGAAAAGAAGTCACTACATTAATAGGCAAAATTCTAGCACTCCCTGGCAATTGGGCAATCAATTGACACACCAACAATACCAACATTCCCATCAAACAACAAGCTATGATGAGTATAAAATGTTGGTAGGTTCTGAAAAGCAACCGCGCCAAATGCGGCACCGCTATTCCCACAAAAGCAATGGGGCCACAAAAAGCCGTAATACTCCCCACCAGCAAAGCCGTCAGTATCAAAATCACTTGCTGTGCTTTTCGTACAGGCACGCCCATACTAATGGCATATTGCTCGCCCAACAACAACGCATCCAACCACTTACTACAGCCCAACGTGCCTAGCAAGGCCAACACACACAAGGGCAATAACCAACTCAATTCTTGTGGTGTAATCCCTCCAAGGCTTCCCATTGACCACAAAACATACTGTTTCAGGGCTTCTTGATGGCTAAAATACTGCAACAAAGCCACCAAGGCACTGCTGGCACTGCCAAACATCAACCCTAAAATCAATAAAGTGTTAATATCAGCCACACGCCAAGATACCAACAATAACAAGAGTAAAACCAAACTAGCCCCCAAAATTGCCAAAACTAAGACAAAAGCAGGACTCTGTACCCAAACCGTCCCCAGCACTGTTGCCAAAGTTGAGGTAGCCATCAAGGCCAAGGCTACTCCCAGACTCGCCCCCGAACTAATCCCCAGTACAAAAGGGCCAGCAATAGGGTTTCTAAAAAAGGTTTGCATCAGCAAGCCACTCACACTCAAGCTTGCTCCTGCCAATAAAGCGGCCCCAATTTTGGGCATTCTCAATTCCCATATTATAGCCGTATCCCCTGCTTCTATTGGCTTGCCCAGCAAGGCTGCACACAATCGTTCTAAAGAAAAAGAAACCGAGCCCAACCACAAATTGGCCAATATCAAACCCAGACACAATAAAAGCAAAACCAGCATTTTAATTCTTACCGTAAACATGATTTTAATGGCTACTTAAGGGCATATAATAAAATAAGCTATCGGCTTCTACTGTATGTTGATGAAAGACATGCAACAAGTCTTTTAAGACCAAATCGGGGCGTACAATGGCCGATTCAAAAATATCTGTTCCACCATTCTTGCTCGCTCTTTTGTAATAATTGTACAGCCTCCCTTCTTTTACTGCTTTGAAATCTGCATACATGGGTTCTGCCCGAAGCAAATTGGGCAACTGCTGGTAATGGGATTGGTTGATCCAAATATCCGCCTCCAAAGCTTTGGCATACACCACCTCAAAATCAAAGGGCACTCCGCTCACTTCTCTATTTTCTTTCCACAAATAATCGCCCCCTGCATCCCGAATAAAGGCCGCCATCAAACTTTGCCCCCCTGCTACATACCAAATACCTTTGTACACTGCCCCCAACAAAACCGTGGGTTTATCAACCACCTTTTTGGCCTCGTTCTTAATCGCTTCATAAGCCTTATTGACCTTTGCCAAATAAGCTTGAGCCGCCGCTTCTTTTCCTAAAAAATAACTGACAAACAACAACCATTCTGCACGCCCCAAAGGGGTGGTTTCCATAAAATCGGACAGCATTACGGCAGGAATACCAATACTTTGATACTTTTTGTACGAATTCTGGTCGCCAATACTGTATACAAAAGCCAAATCAGGATTGGAGGTAATGGCTTTTTCGTAATCAATCCCTTGATCCTGTCCTATATTCACGAGCTCCCCATTGGCCAAACGCGCTTGAATTGTGCTATCATAAATGTACTGTCCATTGCTCAAACCAACAATATTTGCGGTGGCATCCAAGGCATTTAAAAACGTCACATCCACACTGCCACTACACAATACCCGTGCTACAGGCACCGCAATTCTAGTGGCTTCGGGGTGCGCTTTGGGTGGTGTGCTATCTTTGGGATATAATAAATATTGAAAAGTAGGTGTTGCATTCTTCCACGCTTTGCCAATACTCAACAACGTATTCTTACCCTGTTTTTGAATGGTAAAATTAGTGGCATATTGTAATGGAATAGTATCCCAAAGTACCTCCTTCGTCTCTCCTTTAGAAGATGTAGATGTTTCTTGACAAGCTATTAGGCTACAAAAACAAGCCATCAAAAGCAGCAAACGCATAAATAGAGTTTTTAGTAATCAATATTTCAATACAAAGGGCAAAAGTACTTTTTTTGTAGGGCAGTACGGCTATACTCCCCCACAAAAAAGAATCCATTGCTCAAATTTCACTTTTACATGGCACACAGATTGTTTTACAATTATAATTATTAAAAACACTATCACTCCTTTTCTTTGAAAAAAAACAATAAAAGAAGTACATTTGACAAATAGAAACAAAAACATGCACAACTTTGATTGATTTAGATATATATTCTAACAATTAGAAGCTGTATTTTTATCAACTTTATTAGAATGCTTATGGCTTCTACTATTGGCTTTTCATCTCCTCAAAATGCCTTGCAGGTTCGTTGTAACTTGTTGGGCCAGTACTTTATGGCTTGGGCCAAACAAACGTCCATGCACATTGCTATGGAAGAATTGGAGGAAAAATTTGCTTACATTGATTTGGCAGCAGGAGCATTTACAGCAATTCCAGAGGACAGTCCTAGTTATGCCATTCTAGAGTGGGCAAGTCGCCAACGCAACATTCGCACACAATTGTACCCCTTGCTCAATGATGGTGATGCAGAACAAGCCACGACCTGGCAACACTGCCTACATCAATTGCCCCGCTTAGAGCACTTTACCTTTGCCCCTCAAGTCTACCAAACTACTGTTGATAAAACCCTACAAGCAACCATTGCCACGGTTCGCTCCTTGCCCACCTTGGTTTCGGCCGATTGGTGTGCCAATACAGGCTTGAGCTGGGATTGGCTGCGCGACTTGGTTCAATTGCATCCTGCCGATTGCTTGCTTTGGGTCAATTACAAACAATTATTGGCTTGGACCAAACGCAAACGCGACCAAGAACAATTGGAGCGCACACTAGGCCAACAAGCCAGCCATGCCCTCAAAGCAGCGTTCAAAAAACGGCTTTCGCCTGCTCAAAAAGCGGACTACTGGAAACAATTGCTAGAGGAGCGTTTGCAGAAAGTCGTTGGCGGCCAATTGGGTCTGCTCTGTTACACCTTTTATGACGAACAAGACAAAACGGAGCAATTCCTGTATTTTCTTACCCAAAACCCTGTTGCCTACACGCGTATGCGCCAAATCATGCACAGCGAAAGCCAATTGATAGAAGACGGCATTGGCAATTTGTGTTACCAGCCCAGCCAAGGTGCGCGAAAAGCTATGTGCAGCCCTACCCTTTTTGGGCCTATGTTTGAATTGGAACAGCACTTATTGGGTACTTATCTTCATCAAACCATACAATTGATAGATTTGTACGAAGCACAACATTGGGGGCGTTCTTTGACAAAAAAGAACTATATTGATGCCTTGTTAAACTTGGAAGAAAAAGGGCAACTAAAAATCACCCGCAAACGCCCTCCTAGAGGACGGGTGCATCCCAAAGGACATTTGCCCGACAAAACTTTTCTTTCTTTTAAGCCTCAATGATTGTAACCATATAGCATTATTATTATTGGATAGAGCAGCCTACATCGGATTTCGTCTTCTGGTATTTATATTCAAACTACTGCCCTTTTGGGTCTTGTATGGCTTGTCCAATCTCCTATATGGGCTTATTTATGTAATCTTAGGCTATCGCAAAAAAGTAGTACGCCAAAATCTGTCCCATGCCTTTCCCAACAAAAGTTCTCAAGAACGCCTAGCCATAGAAAAAAAATTCTATCGCTTTCTCTTTGATTTGCTGTTAGAAAGCATCAAAGGGCTTTCCTTTTCAAAAAAAGAGTTATTAAAACGGCAACAACACCACACCCCCGATTTACCTCAGGGGATTATTGACAAAGGACGTTCTGCCCTAATGGTTGGCGGGCATTATGGCAATTGGGAATGGGGTGGTTTGCGCGCTTCCTCTTGCACCCAAGCCCCTGTTATCATCCTCTATTCTCCCATCAAAAACAGCTATATTGATGCTTACTTAAAAGCAGCTAGAGCAAAATTTGATACGGAGTTTGTGAGTTATTTGGAGGCCATGAAAATCTTTAGAGAACGGGTCAATACCCTTTCTACTTTTGTGTTAATTGCCGACCAGTCTCCAAGCAACCCAGGGCGTGCCTATTGGCTGCCTTTTCTAAATCAAGACACGGCCGTATTGCGTGGCCCTGCTATTTATGCCCAGCGTTACAATATGCCTTTGCTCTTTCTAGCCATCAAACGCCTAAAACGCGGCTATTATACTATGGGCGTAGAATTGCTGGCCGAAAATCCACGCGATTACAGCCCAGAGGAATTGACAGCGCTGTATTGGACTAGGCTAGAACAACTCATTGAAGAGCAGCCCGAATGGTGGTTGTGGTCGCATCGCCGCTGGAAACACAAGCGTTAATCCCTTTTTAATCAGGCAAGGTATGCAGCAACCGCGCCTGCTTGATGTACAATTTAAATCCTGTGGCTTCTTTCATAATCTTAAACTCTATATCCACGCCATAATCAGCCGAGGCAGGGATATTTTTCTTTAGTAAGGCATCAATTTGAACACAAGCCTTTTGCAATTGGCGCACTAGTGGTGTCAATTCGGCATTATCAACAAATATGCTGTGAATAGAAGATTTGGCTTGGGTGACATACCATTGGCTGTCAAACTGCCTAAAGTAAATGACTTCGGGCGTGGCGGTGCCTGCTGGATTGGTGACCGAGGCTTCGCCATATTGGGTATTGATGTGAATGGTGGGCGTGCCTGTTGGATTGGGCAAGGTGAGGGCTACTCCATTGGCATATTCATCAGGAAACGCTTCATTAATCAAAACAGCCATGGCCACTTTTGCATGATTAATACCAAAAAATTCCCGTTCTTCAAAGGCTCTATCCAACCACAAGGAAGCATAAACCGTTAGTAGTTTTTTGCGTATAATGGCGCGTTCTGCTCCTTGCCAAAAGCCCTTAGATTCGTACAAACCTGCCCCATTGAAGGTGGGCAAATCTTCGCAATTGGTCGAACTTCTCAAACGAATCTTTTTTCCTTTGTACTGTTCCGCTGCTATCCATTCCAATTCTTTGTATAAAGAGGCTGGCACTTGGGCTTGAGCAATTTTTTCGCGAATGGCTTTCAGCTCATGCTTAATGGCGGTGGGCGATAAGTTCTTTTTGTTGTTTAATAATTGCTGGATCAGCCGATCGGCTCCACAGGATTGAATCGTTTCAGCATAAAAATAAAACGGAATGGCAAAGCCCTTGCGTGTATGAGCGGGCAAATGATGTTGCAATAAGGCATAATTGCTGGCCTTGGCTCCAATACAATGAATGGTCTGCACGGACTTGGCTCCTTTATCAAAATGCGAAAACGATTGTACGGATAAGTCGGGTTCGGGAATATTTAAGGCCAATTGTTGTTGTTGACTCCAGTACTGTTCTGCTTCTGCTGTACGAATGGTAGCAATTTGGATTCTGCTGCCTTCTTTTGTTTTTTGGGTGGTAATCTTCACCAATTTATTTTCATAAGTAGCTAAAAATTTGCTGGGCAAAGCAGTAGTAAAATAGGCATTGATGGTTTTTCTATTCTTAGCCAAAAGATTGATGTGCGAGAAAGGCGTTTGTGGGGCTAAAGTTAGAATTCCATTGGCTATGGGCACTCGATACGGCAGGCTTTCGTACAATAAAATATGCTTAAAATTACTGTTTATGTTCTCTTCTGTGCCGTCTTTGACATACTTTAAATAGCCTACTGCCACGCCCTCATTCAAAATCTCTACGGATAATTGATTGGCACTAGAAACTGTGCTTTGTTGGTTGGTGGTAGCTGCAATAAGCTGGCTCAAAGTCATCACTCTATACCCCGCCTGTTCTACGGGTTGTTTGCTCATCCAATTAGGCAAAACGGTTTTGGACGTAGACAAAATGGCAATCCCTTTGCCAATAGTAGGCAATTGTGCCTTTAAATGCTGCTCTACCGTCTGCATCAGTCGCGCTACTACGGCTCCCATCTCTTCAGGATTATCGGTATAACTATAATCCTCTACCCGTACAGCCCAAGTGTATTGTTGTCCGTTTTTGACCATAGGTTGCTCGCGCAAATCATACAAAAAGATGGGTAAATATTGGCGTTTTTGAGGGTGTCTAACCAGTTCTTTAAATTGGTTAAATTTTAGCCCTGTTTTCAATCCGTAACAAACATAATTGCCATGTCCTTTGTATTTTTCCACATCAAAAAGATGCACCACAGCTTTGGGTTGGTCCCAATCAAATACCACCGCTTTCCAAGTGGGAATATGGTTGTAGGCCACAAACTGGTATTGTTGGGGCAATCCTTTTTGCTGTGCTTGCAAAGAAGATATGACTAGAAAGCTAAGAATACACCAAGTCATTTTGCGTAAACAATTGTGCATGAGTTAGGTTGTTGTTTTAAGTAATGTACTGATGAGAACGGAGTGGCAAGATACGATAATTCAATACAGAGGCATTGCAATTATTGTGACATTGTAGTGGTTTACAAGTCGTCTACCCCTTTTTTGATAACATCTGTATAAAATATTCTTAAAAATTCTACCAAAACACGCTATATTCAGATTTGGTCTTTAAATTGTAAATAGATTTAAAAAACTAAAATTCCCTTTTTCGTCCCTAAGCAACTGCCTGTGACTTTCTTTACCTAATATATATTGCAGCATAGAAAAAAATAATTTAGTTTTATCCATGCTATTATTTAATGCAGTATATCACTCCATGTTGTAGTAACATACTTTTATGATACACAGACCGTTACTTTACAAACTATTTAAAATGAGATTTTTTATTTCTTTTTTCTCTGTTTTTATTGTTGTGCTGTTATGGCAAGAGACTGCACAAGCACAGCGTCGTTATGATATTTATTGGGTAAGTTTTACGGATAAGCAAAATACTCCTTATAGTCTTTTTCATCCACAAGAGTATTTGTCTCCTAGAGCACTCGAACGTCGTGAGCGTTACAATATTCCTATTGACAGTACGGATTTGCCTATCAATCCAGCCTATTTAGAGCCCATTAACATCAAAGGGTTTAAAATTCATAGCCGTTCTAGGTGGCTCAATGGGGTGGCCGTTGTAGTAGAAACAGCCAGTGCTGACATAGAAGACCTAAAACAATTTGAATTCATCAAGGATGTATTTCCAATTGGATTTAGACGACGAGTAGACCCTGCTACAGCTATTGGAGAGCGCGATTATAAAACCCAATATCGTCAGAAAGATCACTTTTATGGTTTGGGTAAGAACCAAATCACTATGCTCAATGGCCATTACCTACACAAAATGGGTTTCAAAGGCCAAAGTATGCACGTTGCAGTGATTGATGGGGGCTTTGATGGAATCAGAGAAACACCTGCCTTTGATAGTTTGTTTCAGCGTGGGCAAGTTCTAGGCACACATGATTTTGTACAGGGCGATGACTATGTATTTGAATCTTCTACGCATGGTAGAAATGTATTGTCGTGCATGGCTGCCAATATGCCTTATTTATTTGTGGGTACAGCTCCCGAAGCTCAGTATTATTTGTTCAAAACTGAAGACGTAAAAGGCGAATACTTGATTGAAGAGTACAACTGGGTTGCTGCCGTGGAAAAGGCTGATCGTTTGGGCGTAGATGTCATCAATTCTTCGTTGGGTTATTATGATTTTGATGACAATGACATGGATTATGGTTATGTGGATCTAGATGGTAAAACTTCTGCCATGACCAAAGCGGCTACACTAGCTGCCAACAAAGGCATATTCGTTGTTAATAGTGCAGGAAATGAAGGCAATGGCAAGTGGAAACATATCACGGTACCTAGTGATGCAGAAAATATTATGACGGTGGGTGCAGTTGATAGAGATGGTTTTCATGCCAAATTTAGCTCCTACGGTTTTGAGGATAGAAAATACATCAAACCCAATGTTGTAGCCCGTGGAGCCATTGCCGTGGTGGCCGCCAAGAAACGTTACGATACTAGTTATAGCAATGGAACTTCGTTTTCCTCTCCCATTATGGCAGGAGCCGTCACTTCCTTTTGGGAGTCGATGCCACATTACAGCAATTTAGAACTGCTACAAGCTATTGAGAACAGTGCCAATCGTAACGATGAACCCAATACTACCTACGGATATGGGTTGCCTGATTTTTATGCCGCCTACAAAAGTCTCAGTAATTCGGTCATTGAACTCACCAAAGAACAAACTTATTACAAAGAAGCCAGCAACAATACAGAACGTCTTGATATTTTTATGAGTCAAGTCCCTGCTTTTAATGCCGAGGTTCAACTGCACAATGCTCAGGGAGAATTGTTGTTTACGGATAGCAGCAATTTAAAAGAACTCTACGCCCGCCAATTGTGGTATCAAACGGTGCCCAATTGGAAAGAATTGCCCAAAGGAATTTATTATATGACCATCAATTTGGATGGAAAAACCAAACGCTTATTACTAAGTAAGTAAAGTGAAGTGGTTGTTGCACGATAAAAGAAATAAAATTATATCTACTTAAGCATAAGTATTCTAAGATAACTTGGAAGGTTCGCTACTTTTCAATTCTTAAACAACTTCAATATTTGGTTTGCTGCCTACAAAGGTTTATTTTTGCCTTTTCAGATCGCTAAACGAGTCTTTGTAAACTCGTCTATAGCTTGATTTAGAGACTACTTAAGCTACTTATTACAAAAATAAAAAAATGTACAGAACGCATAATTGTGGTGCTTTGCGCCTAGAAAATGTTGGAGAATCCGTGGTTTTATCGGGTTGGTTGAATAAGAATAGAGATTTTGGAAACATGGCGTTTATCGATTTACGCGATCGTTATGGCCTAACGCAATTGGCTTTCAATACCCAGCACAATGCTGATTTGTATGAACAAACAAAAGGCTTGGGCAGAGAATATGTCTTGCGTATAGAAGGAAAAGTAGCTGAACGATCTAGCAAAAACCCGAACTTACCCACGGGTGATGTTGAGATTCTAGTAGAAAAATTGGAAGTACTCAACGAATCGGCTACCCCTCCATTTACTATTGAAGATGAAACAGATGGCGGAGAAGAAATACGGATGAAATACCGCTACTTGGATTTGCGTCGCCGCCCTGTACAGAACAATTTATTCTTTCGTTCTCAATTGGCACTAGAAGTTCGCAAATACTTGTCCAATCAAGATTTTATAGAAGTAGAAACGCCTGTATTAATCAAAAGTACGCCTGAAGGAGCACGTGATTTTGTAGTGCCTAGCCGAATGAATGAAGGGCAATTCTATGCCTTGCCGCAATCGCCTCAAACCTTCAAACAATTGTTGATGGTAGGGGGATTTGAGCGTTACTTCCAATTGGTAAAGTGCTTTAGAGATGAAGATTTGCGCGCTGACCGCCAACCCGAATTCACACAAATAGATTGTGAAATGGCCTTTGTGAGTCAAGAAGATATTCTAAACACCTTTGAAGGACTAACCAAGCATTTGTTCAAAACTTGTTTGGATGTAGAATTACCCACTTTTCCACGTATGACGTACGATGAAGCCATTAGTCGTTATGGATCGGACAAACCCGACACGCGTTTTGGGATGGAGTTTGTAGAACTAAATGAACTGGCCAAAGACAAAGGTTTTCCTGTTTTTGACCAAGCCGAATTGGTCGTAGGAATTTGTGCCACAGGCCAAGCAAGTGCCTATTCTAACAAAGACATCAAAAAACTAACTGAATGGGTACAACGCCCACAAATTGGTGCCAAAGGATTGGTTTATGTCAAATACAATGAAGACGGCAGCCTCAAATCATCGGTAGGAAAATTCTACACCAATGAGCAATTGCAGACTTGGTTGGATAAAGCGGGTGCACAAAAAGGGGATTTATTGCTTATTTTGTCAGGAGAAACGGACAAAGTACGCGGGCAGTTGAGTGATTTGCGCTTGGAAATGGGCACGCGTATGGGCTTGCGCCAAGGTGGGTTTAATCCACTTTGGGTCGTTGATTTTCCTTTGTTGGAATGGGACGAAGATTCGGAGCGTTTTCACGCCATGCACCACCCGTTCACTTCGCCCAAAGCCAATGATGTAGAACGCATGCTCAATGGCAATCATGAAACGATGAAAGCCTTACGTGCTGATGCTTATGACTTGGTAATTAATGGCTGGGAAATTGGTGGTGGCTCCATTCGTATTCATGATAGAGCACTACAATCCAAAAACTTTAAATTGCTGGGCTTCACAGAAGAAGAGGCAGAGGAACAATTTGGATTCTTGTTGGGAGCATTTGAATATGGTGCCCCCCCTCACGGTGGAATTGCCTTTGGATTTGATCGACTCTGTTCGATTATGCAAGGTGCGAGTTCTATCCGCGATTTTATTGCATTCCCTAAAAACAATCAAGGGCGGGATGTCATGATTGATGCACCATCATTACTTGCAGACGACCAACTGGAAGAGCTGAGTTTATCTATGATCGAAAAAGATCCTGCATAAAACAAAAATCTAAACAATTATTGTTTGCATATAGACAAAACGCTCTCATTCTAAAAAATGAGAGCGTTTTTTGACACTATTAATTCGATGAAAATCTCTTTAAGTTGCAATTTTATTGTTGTATATTTGGTAGTAATGCTTTATTGTTTTGCAATATAAACCATCCATTATTCTTTCAGCACAAGACCACCAAACAAAGTAATTTTTACGGCCAACAGCAATATTTTTTGTCTTGTATTCAGATTTTTTTAAAAAAAATAAAAAGCGATCCAACTGTGCATATTTCGATGATGCAGATAAAGGAAAAAATGCTATAGCGAACCATACCGCTTTATTACTTGCGCGAACTTCGTTTTGGGATAACCATTAACTATTTGTATAACAAAATAGGCTTCTTTAAGAGTTAATGGTTACCTGCGCTTACTTTTTCTTCATCAGAACACTTAGACCAAAACTATGGGATTATCAGAAGAAGAAATTCAACACCTCTCTAACTTATTATTAAGTACCAATACAAACAATACCATACTCGCTTTTGAGTTATTGGAGGCTTATCCTATTCCTCAAGATTTGCTGACCGAAATATTTGTTATTTCCAAATTGGAAGAAGAGGAAAGCATTCGCAAAAAAGCAGCGTTATCTCTGAGGCGTTATGCTTTGCCACAGCTATCTGTGTTAATTAATAGTAATTTACAACTCGGAAATCGCAATGGCTTGGCTCCCACCGAACAAACCATCAAAAAAAATATTGAGTGCTATGTAGAGATGAGCAAAGGTATCCTCAATGGTGTAAAAATGGGGCTGGCTATGTATCACAAATATAAAGTAGGGCTCAAGTATTTGATTGATAATTTGCCTAATGATGAGCGCAAAAAATTGTTGCGTAGTTTTGTAGTAGGTACAACATTTAAACTCAACCATTGTGCCCTGACCAAAATTCCAACCGATCTTTTTGAATGGAAAGATTTAACGTCTATTGACTTGAATCATAACAAAATTAAAACTATTCCAAAACGGATACAAACCTTTAAAAATCTACGATCTTTACGCCTTTCGCACAACAACCTCACTAAACTTTCTACGAGTCTGGAGCAATTGCCCAAACTCAAAACATTGGATATTTCTAACAATAAGTTTAAAGCTTTTCCTTCTGTACTTTGCCAGTTGCACCAATTAGAAGAATTAAACATCTCAAGACTCAATCACCTCTTGTTAGGCGAATATATTGATGTTCCTGAAGCATTTAGCAAGCTTTCCAATATCAAAAAATTGCGCTTGAGTGATAGCTATACAGGCTACTCACAAGGATTGCCTGTTCACTACAACAACTTTCCCAATTTCAAGCAGGTACAGAGCACCAACAAAGAGCCTCTTGATCTCACTCCTTTGAAACTAGCCCAAACCGCCTACCAACAAAATGGAGGCAGTGAGGGATTGCTCTATTTGTTTCATCACAGCCAAGACGAAGCACTGTTGAAAAAAGTAATTCAAGATCAATTTTATGATCCGACTTACAAGCGCCTTGATTTAAAATCAACCATGTTGCTCAAACTACCCAATATTTTAAAACATTATGCCATCATGGATCTCAACCTAAAAGGTTGTTATTTAGGCATTGAACATTACCCTATTGGTAGTAAAAACAAACACAGCAATTGGGCCTTGCTCGACCAAGCTGCGGTTGATGCCGTTTTTGAAAGTGTTGCCAACCAACCCCATATACGTATTGCTGATTTGTCGCGCAATCGTCTTCAGTATTTACCAACAGCCTTATTTACTTGGTCAACCTTGCGAAGCTTGGATCTATCACACAATGCACTCAAGCTATTAAACGATCGCATTATAGACTTGGAACAATTGGAGTTACTGGATTTACAACACAATCATTTAACCTCTTTGCCAAGAAATTTGGGAGAATTAAAACAATTGCGTTGGTTGGATTTGAGCAGAAATGCTCTTACTCACGTTCCGCCCATTTTGGGCACTTTGTCCGAATTAGAAGAATTGCACTTTGTCAATGCACTAAAAGAACCCTTACTTTCTCAACACACCTTGGCCATTCCAGAATCTTGGCGTGGGTTGCGCTCCCTCAAGTCCATTCATTTTTATGATGTAGGCTTTCAACAAGAAGAAACAGCAAAGGCTTATAAAAAACGACTACAAGAATTGCTTCCTGATGATTGTTCGATTCATTTGTCTTATAATTAATCCCTTCTTTTTTATCCTTTGGAGCCCCTTGTGTAATCATTTGTCTAGAATCCCCCCCGTATTCATAAGATATCTAATTGTGTAAAAGACCCATACCTCTTCTAAGCTAAAAACCAGCAAATTTTGCTATCTTTGCAGTATTATTTTAAACACCTTCTCTATCTCTAGGGAAGGCTTATATGCTAGAACTCGTTTATGCTTGGGATTAACAATGTATTTGTCAAATATGGTGATCGCGTAATTTTGGATCGCATTTCTGTCTCTATTCACGATGGTGACCGAATTGGTTTAGTAGGTTTGAATGGTGCAGGTAAGTCTACTTTGCTCAAAATTATTGCTGGGACAGCCTCCCCACATCAAGGCAATGTTGTTCGTCCCAAAGGAAGTAGTATTGGTTTTTTGCATCAAGACATGAGTCTACCCAAAGGCAAAACCGTACTGCAAGAAACCTTGAGCGTACTCTCAGAAGTACAAGATTTGGAAGCTAGAATTGAAGCCATTAACCAACAAATCGAAACGCGTACAGATTATGAAAGTGAGTCGTACTTAAATCTCTTCAATGAGCTGGATGAATTGAACGAACGCCACCGTGTATTGGGTGGACAAAGTATTCAAGTAGATGCCGAAAAAATCTTGATGGGCTTAGGTTTTGTTCCTAGTGATTTTGATCGACTAACGGATGAGTTTAGTGGTGGCTGGCAAATGCGTATTGAATTGACCAAGATGCTGCTTCAACGCCCCGATTATTTGCTACTGGATGAGCCGACCAACCACTTGGATATAGAATCCATTATTTGGTTAGAACAATTCTTGGAAACCTATGAGGGATCGGTTCTTGTAATCTCGCACGACAAAACCTTCTTAGACAATGTTACCAAACGTACCCTTGAATTGGAATTGGGAAAAGTATACGATTACAAAGCCAATTATTCTAAGTATGTAATCTTGCAAGAAGAACGTCGTATCCTACAACAAAGTGCTTTTGAAAATCAGCAAAAAGAGATTGCCCGTAAGGAACAACTCATTGATCGTTTTCGCGCCAAAGCCAATAAGGCTAAAATGGCTCAATCCCTTATCAAGGAATTGAATAGAATGGATAAAATTGAGCTAGATACGGTCAATAGTGGTAAAATGCGCTTAGTCTTTCCACCAGCTCCACGTGCTGGTGAAGTGGTCGTAAAAGTAAAAAATGTTACGAAGACCTATGGAGAACGCAATATTTTGGACAACGTAAACTTGGAGGTTATTAGAGGAGAACGCATTGCTTTTGTTGGAAAAAACGGAGAAGGCAAATCAACTCTTTCTAAAATCATCTTGGGACATATCTCGGCACAAGGCCAAGCAGAATTGGGTTATAATGTAGAAGTAGGCTATTATGCTCAAAACCAAGCCGAAACACTAGATCCAAAACTAACGGTATTAGAAACTATTGATCGAGTTTCGCCGTATGATATGCGTACCAAATTGCGCGGAATTCTTGGCTCTTTCTTATTTTCAGGAGAAGATGTAGACAAAAAAGTTTCCGTTTTGTCTGGGGGAGAACGCGCGCGCTTGGCATTGGCTTGTATGTTGCTACGTCCAATCAATTTGTTGGTACTCGATGAGCCTACCAATCACCTTGATATTCGCTCCAAAGAAGTCTTGAAGGACGCGATTATCCGTTATGATGGCACCTTAATTATTGTTTCGCATGATCGTGATTTTCTAGAAGGATTGACCGATAAAGTTATTGAATTTAACAACAAACAACTCAAACTATACTTGGGAGATGTTAAATACTTTTTGAAGAAACGAGCATTGGATACCTTTAGAGAAGTGAGTTTGGGCAAAGCTGGCAAGGGAGAAGTAGTAACAGAAACGGCTCCCAAAATACAAAAGCCAAAACTAGAGGGAAAAGCGTATCACCAGCGTCTCAAACAAGTTACTAAAGATGTTCAAAATGCAGAACGTAAGATCAACCGATTGGAGGAGGATAATAAAAAACTAGAAGAACGCATGGCCGATATGTCTATTATGGGCACGCCTGCTTATGATGAATTGGTATTAAAATATGAAGCCAATAAAAAGAAATTGGAGACAACTATGGAAAAATGGGAACTCGCTTCTGTTGAATTGGAGGAATTGGAAAACCAGTAAGGTATTCAGCAGATAGCTATTCTTCCTTCATGATCAACCATGTACAAGTAGCCAATATAGCCCCCAAGATAGGCGCGGTTATATAAATCCATAAGTTATGGAGGTTTCCAGCCACTATTGCTGGTGCAATGGATCGAGCAGGGTTCATGGATGCGCCTGTGATGGGCCCTGCAAATAGGGCTTCCAACAAAACAGTAGCCCCTACTGCTAGACCAGTGAATTGATTAACAGCTTTGTTTTGGCTTACAAACAAAATTACTACCATTAGGAAATAGGTCAAAATTAGTTCCAAGACAAAGCTTTGTTGCCAAGAACCAGCAGGCAATGTCGCTCCTAAGTTTTCTTGTTGTGGAAACAAAAAATACAAGGTTCCCGATGCTAAAAAGGCTCCTATTAATTGAGCAATGATATACCCCAATACCTGTTTTCGCTCAAATAGATTGGTTAGAGAAAAAGCAAGCGAAACAGCCGGGTTGATGTGTGCACCTGATATATTCCCAAAGGCATAAATCATAACCATAACGATTAAGCCAAATGTCATAGCTACCCCAACATGACTAATAGCACCATTGCTCCATTCATTGATAATAATAGCTCCTGTACCACAAAATACTAAAGCAAAGGTACCTATCAACTCCGCTAGATACTTTTTCATGTTGTTTTTGGTTTGATCTACTGTGGATTTTAGCTTGTTTTAGCCAGTCCTAATTTGACTTGGTGCAAGACAAATAAAATCTCTCGACCTATTTGATGTACTCTTTCGTTGTACGCTTCCTCTTCGCGATCGGTATCATCAAACGCCTTGGGATCGACATAAGGCAAGGCCAATCGAACATCACAGCCCGATACGATCGGGCAGCCTGCATCTGCTTCTGCACACACCATGACAGCCGCAAAATCCTTGGTAGGGTTAGGTGCCGATGGATAGGCTTTGGAAAAAGCCTCGTAGGGCTGCATATGCTCATTCCAACTTATTTGATAAACAGGATTAATAGCGGTCAACTCCGTTGTAGCAATCTGCACTCCAATCCGTCTGAAAGCTTCTACTACCCTAAAATCAAATGCTGTAGCTTCGGTTCCTCCTGAGTAAGTTTTTATAGTCGGTAGATCAAAATAATCAGCTCCTATAGCCAACCATAATTGTCCCATGTGGCTTCGTCTGGAGTTATGTGTGCAAATAACGATTACTTGGGGCGTTTCTTGTGCAGATAGTTTTTGTAATACATAAGCACTAAGCTCTTGGAGTTTCTCCTTTCTCTTTTCAGAAATTTGAAAAAACTCTTGTTCGAGCACTTGACAAAACTGCTGTAATTTTTCTGTTAGTAATTGAATACTACTTTCCATAATACGGTTAATTTTAACAAAAACTATCTTAAGTTCATAAACAAAGAATCTTTCCCAAAATAAAAAGACAATTAAGCAATCTAGTATTTTTACAATTAAAATTTAACCAAATGGTTATTTTTTTTGTTCTATACGTTCCAATAGCTCTTGACTTTCCTCTACATGCTCCTTAGAATCTTTGCTCAAGGCTACCTGTCGTTGTGCGACTTCCCAAGCTTCTTTATTTCGCCCCAGCTCCAACAAAATCATAGCTTTGGTTTCGAGTGTATAAACCGTTTCTTCTAACAAAACAGCCCTATTGGCCCAGTCCAAAGCACTGGTCAATTGTGCTTGATTGCCACTGTGTACATCCAGCATATAACGCGCGAGTGCGTTCAAACTATTGGCATCCTTACAGTGCTTTTCATAGCGCAAAGCCAGGCGATAATCTTTCTTTACATTGCTGTTGTAATAAAAATCAATTCTAGCTTTGAAATAATCCAAACGCTCTGGCATCAATCGTTTTACATCTTGTAGAAAACTTTTGATGGTCGATTTAGAAGCGGCATTTTCCACCAATTTGTAGCAGCGTATATTGAGTGCTCCCGATAGGTAATTATTCACCCGTTCTGTGGTTAAGGCTTCCTCAAATGAGGCTCGATTACTGGCAACATACAAATAAGCACGATGGCGATAATCCGTATTAATATAAGCCTCCAGAAATTCAAAATTGCTGGATTCGGTTAGTGCTGGCAATCCTACGGTTTGTACAAAAACATCGGCTACGGTCTGGTATTGTTCATTGGCTGCTCGCAATGCCTCTACATACTGTTTTAAGAACACAGTCGTACGTTCTCCTGCTTCAAAACGTTTTTTGAGGGTATAAATTTGGTTTTCAGGCTTCAAGGCATCCTTACTTTTTTGGATCAAATCTCTAAGGTCAAACGCTCCTGTAAGACGATGTACCAATTCTCCTTCTGAATTAAAATATAACAAAGTAGGGTAACTGTATACGCGATACTGCTCGGCAAAAGCACGACCTTCTCCTTTTTCTATATCCAATTTGTAATTGATATAATGGTTGCCAAAAAATTGACCTGCCTCGGCCTTGGAAAACACCTGTTTATCCATCCACTTACAAGGCTCACACCAACTGGCATACGTGTCTACAAAAATAGGTTTACCCTCCGCTTTTGCTTTTGCTTTTATAGTTTCCCAGTCGTTTTTTTCAAACTTTACGCCTTGTGCCGAACCACTAAGGCTCCACAGTACAAGACTTGTCAGTATGCTCCAATTCCAATAGTTCATTTTTCCTCTGGTTATTATTTTATTAAAGTCTTTCCTTATTTATTCTTAAACAAACAAAAATCATTATTTGTTTGACCACTCCATAAATGTTCATACGGGTGATAGATAATTAATAGTTTTGACTAAGGCTGTCGTCTAACAGACAATCGTACAATTATTGTGCATTTTTTACTGTACCTTGCTCCATAAATAAGCTTAAAATCCAAAAAAACTCCAAATGAGTTCTAAACAAACATGAAATCTAACGAGCTAGGAACGGAAAAAATCAGTAGACTTATTGTACAACAAGGGGTTCCTGCTGCTGTTGGTTTTATGGTCATGTCCTTTTACATGATTGTGGATACTATTTTTGTAGGCCGTTGGGTAGGCCCTATGGGTATTGCTGCCATCTCGGTAGTACTTCCATTGGTCTTTTTAATCGCTTCTGTGGGGATGGCTATTGGGGTTGGTGGTGCGTCTATGATTTCTAGAGCATTGGGGGCAGACAATGAGCCTTTGGCACAACGTGTTTTTGGCAATCAAATTACGCTCAATATGTCTCTGGCAACGTTGTTTGTTGGAGTGGGTTTTATATTTGAAGAGCCACTATTGCAGCTATTTGGAGCACAAGGCGCAATCCTTCCCCCCTCCAAGGCCTATTTTAGAGTTATGTTGATGGGAATGCCGTTTTTGGCTTGGGCAATGATGAGTATTCACGTTATTCGGGCGCAAGGGTTTCCTAAAATTGCTATGAATGTCATGTTGCTCCCTGCACTGTTTAACCTAGTGTTGGATCCTATTTTTATTTATGTATTGGAATGGGGGATGCAAGGAGCCGCATTGGCAACTATTTTAGCATATTTCATGAGTGCTTCTTACACCTTTTGGTTCTTTGTTAGAGGAGACAGTGATCTCAAAATTAGACGAGCCAATTTAGTATTGGATATGGCTATCGTTTGGGAAATGTTTAGTTTGGGTTTTGTTTCGTTTGCCCGACAAGCCACTTATAGCTTTTTGGCCTTAACGGTCAATACTAGCTTGTACACTTATGGCAGTGAAATCTACGTCTCTATTTATGGTATTGTCAATAGATTACTGGTATTTTCTATTTTTCCCATCATGGGAATTTCGCAAGGTTTTTTGCCTATTACGGGTTATAATTATGGCGCAAAGCTTTACAGCAGAGTTAGAACGGCCATCCGAAAATCTATGCTTTACGGAACCATCATTGCTACCTTGGTTTATGCGTTAATTTTGGTAGCACGCGTTCCTATTATTTATATCTTTACGGATGACCCTTCCATTCTAGCAATCACTCCGAGTGCCTTGGTCATTGTTTTTTCAACCACTCCTATTGTATTGGTGCAGTTGATTGGTTCGGCTTATTATCAAGCTATAGGTAGGGCATTACCCGCCTTACTACTCACCCTAACCAAACAAGTCTTTTGTATAGCACTGCTGTTTATTTTGCCATACTATTGGGGTATAGAAGGCATTTGGTGGGCGTTTCCGATTGCCGATATATTATCTACTTTGATAACTGGTTATTATTTACTCAAAGCTTATCGAGAATTATTAGGAAAAGAAGATGCAGAAATAGATTGGTCTACACACTTAGTAGAAGATAGTGGCAGCTAACCAACCGTTCTAATAGACTTGCATCTCTTTTCGTATCAACGGTTCTATTCTTTGTAAAACAAGCAATCAAAATAAGGGCTGCCATGCTCCAAATCTGTTCCTTTGCAAGTAAATTGGTAGCCAATATCTTTGAGTTTATGGATACATTTTTCTGATTTTGATCGAAATTGCTCGCCATAAAAATCATGGAATTCTACAGAAATTTGATCAATCTTATCACAAAGTTCAGGCGTAAAGCTCTCGATCAATTCCCACTCTGCTCCTTCTATATCTACCTTCAAGAAATCAATTTTATCAATAGCATATTCCTTCATCAAGGATTCTAGTGTAAGCATTCTTTGCTTGATCTTATTGGTATTGAAGCTGTTCTTGGCAAACGTCCCCTTGCTAAAATCTTCATTGAGCGAGCTTGCATCGTGTGCATCACTAATGAAGAAAGCAGCTTCTTCTTCGTCAGATGTCCCAATCACTGCATTGAGTACTTCTATATTTTTTGTTTCCCCAATATTCTGTTTAATATCTGGCAGTAAATTGGGATTGGCCTCTACAAGAATCATCTTTTGAAACGTATAGGTCTGGGAGAATAAACTGGCAAACTCCCCTTTGTTGGCTCCTAAATCTACTATTACAGAATTAGAATCAAATCTGTCAATAACAGTATGATCCATTAGAGTGGTTGGTGTCATTTTTTGTTTTTTAATTGTCAAGGAAATTTCCTCTCGTTAGACATTATTGCGCAACGAATGGTATCAAGTTCTCGGAGCGTGTTAAAACAAGATATTTTTTTTTAATAAAAAATAACAGGATTTAACAACAATTCTCCATGAAACCGAGCTTTTCTAATTTGCTGTCCATCTTCGTACAGAAAGGCGTTACCTGCTCGATCGATCATCGGAATGTGTGGATTTTTAAGCAGAACAGAATCATGTATGGTTTTGTTTTGCAAACCATGCCTAATTTGCTCGGCATCAATTCCCAAACTAGCCCCTAGTTTTTGATTGGCCCAATTGGAATGATACAGAGCCCGCAAACGCAAGATCCCCGTACTGTGTTCCTTGTAAGGCACCTCAGACATTTCTCGATAGCCATATTTAGCGTTGTCTTTGTAAATAGGATGGTCGGTCACCGTGCGCGTTCCCTCGGCATAAGGGTCGGCAGTCCAAGAAACCTGTTGCACTGCAATTTGCCAAGCTCCCTGCTCAAAATACAGTCCCAAAGCACCTGTTCGATACTTGTCCTGATCCATAAAAGCCAAAAAATCATTCTCCATGACCAAATGAAATTGCCGTACTTGAAGGGCAAAGGTTCCCGTACATTGGCTGGTCTTTTGGTTATCCCAATAGCAGTTAAATCCATATCCCAGCGAATAAGGCCGATGGGTTTGGTTGCCTAGAGCACTCAAGAATTGACTCTCCCAAAACACATTTTGCTGCCCCCATGCCCCCAACACACCTGCGCGCAACTGTCCTTCAATACCTGACTGTCCTGTGCCAAGTGCCTGTGCTTGATACACTCCAATCAATTCCAGATTCATTTGCACATATTCCCAATGCACAAAAGCCCGCGCCAATACTCCTATCCTACTATTATGCGTACTCAAATTCACCGACAGCCCCAATTCCGTTCCCACACCTTTGGGCAACCAAGCATCTTGTGCTCCTAATGTTGTAAAATCAAGTAGTGTTATGATTACAACCAAGCAATAAGAACGAAAGGATAAATAGGGCATGTAATTAAAGGTTCAATTTATAAAAACATTAAGGTTCCAATTTAATAAATTGTCGATTACTTAACAAATAGCGATGTTCTCCAATCTCTACAATTTCCCCTTCTTGGGTCTCACTCAAATTCAATATATCTTGCTGTAAAGTGTGAATAGAGCCTTTGGTTCGGTGGGCAATGGTCAAGTATTCCTCATTGATATCGGGTTTGAGAGTTGGGTAAAAACTATTTTGCTCTTCGGCTCCACACAAGATTATACGTACAGGCACCTTAACTTGATGCAGTAAATCCATATCTCGCACACGGCTGTAGCTGTCTGCAATCAAAATCAATTCCTGAACATCGCTGCGTTGCTGCACCCCAGCCAAAACCGCCTCTAAATCATTTTCGGGAGGCTCGCCCCCTCCTAGCCCACAACCCATAGCCTTGTGCATTACCTGCAGTATGGTATCCATTTGTTGCCAAGTGCCCTTGCAAGTGTATATTCCTCCTGTTTTGCCAATGACTTTGGCACTCGCCATTTTTTTATCTCCATCATTAAAAAATACATACGATATGGGTTCTCCCTTTTGCAAACGAAGCTGGTGCCAAATCAATACTTGATCCAAATAAGGACGCATACTCTCGGTTACATCCGTCACCACCACTTTGCCCTTCCACAGCGCAGCATGACGTTGCAAAACCGCCAATATTGGTTGTTTGCTCTCTTTGGCATAATTGGGATTCAGGCGCAACTGCTGTTCTACAAAACGGGTTTTGGCACGAATTGCTTTTCGTATTCTCAAAGTTCGTTTAATCGGAATCGGGCGTTTGTTAGCCAGTAGGTTAGCAATCCATGCTTCTTCTGATTTTTCCTGCTGAATAGAATCTTGCATGGCCATCAATAGAGCTTGTGCTCGTGCTATAGAATCTCTAGTTCGAGCCAAACTCTCCTGTGTTTTTAGTCTTTTTTGCCATGTTTTGGAGGAAATAGATTCATAATAAATATGCTCTACCAAAATATCCTTATCAGGGGCTAAATTGGCGGTATATTTTGCAAAATGTCTGTTGTGTGTAGCATGTAACGTATATGTTCTAGAAAGTGGAACTAAAATTTGAGCAATTCCCAGTGCATTGGTGCTGGCTTCGTACCGCTTTCCATTTTCAGTATCCAGCATCCAAAATTGCTCTCCCTCCACTTCATTGCCATCCAAATCAGTAAATATAAAATTAAACAAAGCTCGATTGGTAGAGGGGTATAAACTACGACCAGGCAAACGCTCAAACAATACCGTCTCTGTCCAACTAGAATAAGGCTTATTGGGCAATTCAAATTTGTAATAATTGGGCGCATCCCGTAAACTCAATATATACTGACAACCGATGGGCAAGGTGAGGGTTGCCCTTCCATCTTTATTGGTCCTAACCTGATAAGGTTCTTTGCCACAATTATTTCGCAACAATAAGACCTCCTTTTCTAACGCATTAATGAGACCTAAACTATCCACCAATTGTATGTGTACAGGTATAGTAATACTTCCCTTGGGCAAGTTGGCCAAATCATAACACGGTACAGGAATTCTATGCCGACTAAAAGGCTCATTGGGGATGTTGATTTCTGCAAAATTCTCCCAATCCGTTACATGCAAAATATAATCCTGCCCTATAGGAAGCAGCATCGCGGCCCTGCCTTCTGCGTCTGTTGTGATACGCCAACGTCGTTGCGTTGTTTTTTGCTCTATCTCAAAAGTCTTCTTGTTCCAAGCCTTTTGTTCCAATGGATTGGTCCAGATAAACGTAACGACTGCTTGTTTGCGGCTAGGGTTCAACTGAGCTACTAGTGGCACTGTACAAAGGCCATAAATGATTAAAAACAAACTCCACGAAAAAAAATTCTTGTTCTTCATAAACAATATAACTGGTTTTTGGCGTTCTATATAGGTGTAATAGAGTGCAATATTTTGTACTTTCTACCATAAGTGTGCATTTGTTAATTAATAATGGCACCCTTTGAAAAAAAACGTACATTGTATAAATTATCGCAAAAAACACAAAAAACAAAACTCTGATAATCAAAGAGATAAAACAAAAAACTTGTTTTATTAGGTAAGCGTAACAAACCGTCTATGAAGGATCAAATTGGTATATTAAAACACTTATTTAGTCTAGAAAACAGAAAATAGCTTAAGTCAAATTTGGTTTTTATCAGATAATCGCCTATTATTGAATAGTAGATAATAATAAAAAAGAAACACAATTATCTATCATCCCCGCACATTCATTTTTGATAATAGCCTATTATTAGACGTTTGTTTTATTTGTTACGATGTTAACGTTTTTCCCCTTTAGAATAGTTGCATTATCAAAAAAAACGCTTACTCCACTAAAAAAAAAGAGCATGAAGGCAGTCATGAGTATCACCCTCGTCCTATTTTTATCTCAATTATTGAGCGCGCAAACACCCAGTGCTTCTTCAGATAATTCTCCCGCTGTTGCTGATGAAATCGATTGGGCTAACTTTGAAAATGAATTCACCAAAGAAGATTGGTCCTTCCATACCAACAAAGAAAACAAACTCCTCTACATTGACTTTGAAATTCTTGGAGGAAAAATGAGTCGTCTGCTCCTCAAATCTGCCAAAGAACAGGTCATTGTAGAAGATAATCATCTTTTTGACCTTCCTGTTAACACTATTTATGAAGTAAATTTGGAAAACTTAGAAAGAGGTAGTTATTTTGTAGAACTTTACACTTATGACCACAAGGTTATCAAGAAAGAAATTAAGATACCATAAACTTTTACCTACACTTAGATTAACACATTTTTTTGGATTTAGCGGCTTACATAGAGGAATTATTGTATGAGAATGACTGTGTGATTCTACCTACAATTGGAGGGTTTATTGTAAACCTGACTACTGCAGAGATTGACTTTGTGGAACATCAACTATGTCCCCCTAACAAGACGGTTTCTTTCAATCCCAAGCTGGTGAATAATGATGGTCTACTAGTACACCATGTTTCTCAAAAACAGCACATCAGCTACAAGCAAGCCCAAACCGATATTGAAACCTATGCGCGACAAATTGAACGAGAATTGTTTGATAATAAAATTGTAGCGTTTAATAACATTGGCAAGCTCTACTTCAATTCTGATTCTAAGTTAGAATTCGTGCCTGAGCACACTAATTTTTTGCGCTCTTCTTATGGTTTGCCTGTTGTATCTTGCACACCTATTTTGCGCAGCAAGGAATACTTGAAACCGTCACAAGCTCAAGCGGCTCCTATACGCCGTCTCAAACGCAAGAAAGCAGTTTGGTTAACTCCCGCTCGTATAGCTGTTGTTGCAGCTGCCTTATTGTTGTTCTTTGCAACACCCCGTATCTGGAAAGCATTTTCTCAGCCACAAACTCCCATCGTAGCACAAGAAATCTCTACGCCTGCTGAACCAGCCCGTCAAAACAAAGTGGTATCTGCATCTATACTACCTACTACTGCCAACACAACAGCAGAAACAAAGGAAGTTGTAGCCGAAGACAACACAGCACAAGAAACAGCTGTGGCCGAACCTGTAGAAACAGGAGCAACCGAAGACTATGTGATTGTTTTGGGTGCTTTTGGAAAGGAAAAAAATGCTTATCGTTTGGCCAACAAATTGGCAAAAGACAACTACTTGCCTGATGTTACGGTCAAAAATGGATTAAATCGTGTAGGCGTTCAACTCAATTGTTCGCCCCAAGAACTGCAAACCCATTTGCAATTCTTACAAGATAACTACAATCCCAAAGCTTGGATTTTAGAATAAACTACGCCTGCAAAAAAGCCAAACAATCCGCCACAATGCGCTCTTTACTAGTTGCCTGAATATGGCAATCAGCTTGCTCATACACCAAACGACGTTGCTCCAATCGATTGACCACACTTGCCTTAAATTCATCTGCATTCAAATTGGCCAACAAAGGACGTTGGGCACGTTCTTGTTCCAAACGCTGTAGCAAAACCGTTATAGGAGGATCTAAAAAGATGCTTTTTCCATGTTCTTTGATCCAATTCATATTATTGTAATAAACAGGCGTGCCCCCTCCTAAGGCAATAACACTAGGAGCCAATTCTAGTGTTTGGTACAATGTATCCTGTTCTAATTTTCTGAAATAAGCCTCACCTTGCGCTTCAAAAATACTAGGAATGGATTGGCCAGCGGCTGTTTCAATACGTGCATCAAGGTCTACGACAGCGCATTTGAGTGCAGTGCCTAAATAACGGGCAATATACGATTTTCCCGCCCCCATAAAACCTAACAAATAACAATTAGATGTTAACATGCTGATTGATGATATCTTCTAGTTTGCTATCCTTTTCTTTGTGAAAAATAGGATTGTGAAAGTCATTGAGTTGGTGCAATAATTCCAACAAACGTTTTTTATCTGCCTCATTTAAAGGTGCTACAGCCACTTCACTAAGGTTATTCAAGATCGGTAATGATTCTAAAAACACTTTAAGGCCTTCTTTGGTCAATTGAACTCGACGGGCACGGCGGTCTTTTTTGTCTAGAGACGACTTAATCAAACCATTGCGCTCCAATCGGCGAATCACTTCCATACCTGATGTAAATTCACTTGTATTGATCTGAATCAACTCATTCTTGCGCATGTCTCCAAAATGATACAAACTTGCCAAAAAACCAAAATCTTCTGTTGTTTGTAAAAGCGAATTTTTGAATCCTTTTTTATACAAAAATCGAATGTATTTGCCCGATAGGGATACCAAGTGCATAATCTGAATACCTATCTTGGATTCTGTAGAAATGGCTGTGGAGGAAGAGGGAATCATGGTATGTTCTACAGAAGGCGCATTTTGCAACCAAGCAATAAAATCAATAACCGAATCACTTTTTTCTGATTTCTGAAATGCCTCTAAATAAGGCAATAAGCTGGTTAATAATTGATAGTCCATTCCTATATTTTTTGGTGGGAAGAGCAAATTAAATTTATAAGTAGGACAGCATAGTGGGATCTATCATATGATAATTTGATGAAAGAAAATAATTTCTACATCTATCAAATCATCAATAATGATGTGCTAACAATTTATGAAAGCAAAACTTAAACATAAAAGTAGTTATTTTGTTTAAAAAGAGTGAGATAAATGTTAATAATCCTGTTCAAAGGTCTTTTTCTATGCTACAATGAGTAAAATCAATTAACTTTTGGTCTATTCTGGACGTTTTGTTTCAGCAGGAGTTGGCTGGGGAGTCCAATCATTGGCATAAGGTTCGAGCACCTCGGCTTGCTCTACTGCCTGAAGATCAATTTTACCATCTGCATAACGCGCTAATGCTTTAAAAACAGCAGGCTTTTGCTCTTTTAGTACAATCAAGGAAGCATTGGCGGCTGACTTCACTGCAATGGGCACCCCTCCTCCCAAATCGGCCCAATGCCCGCCCAAAATTAAGCCCTTTACAGGCGTTTGGTAGTGGGCAATTTTGGCTTCCATATTGGCACGTCCAGGACGCGCTCCCATAATAGAGCCGCCTCTATTGTAACTATAGCGCCAATGTGTGATTGGAGAAGCTACATCCATAAACAAGATATGCGCACGCAAATCGATTTGTAGCCGCTCCTCTATTCGATCCAAAATAATTGCAGCAAATTCTTCTTTTATAGCGTAGTATTCCGCTGTTCTGACATATTTGCCTTGCTCATCTACGGTACAGCCCCAGTTGTCCTTATAATCCACATAGGCTGAAGAATACACGGTGAGAGTGCCCTTACCTTCTGGAGCCAAGGATTTGTCGCGCAAACTAGGCGGAATAATAGAAATGGCTGTGGTGTGTGGATCGCCCGAATCGTGTGCCGCTCGGCTTACGCCTTCTGCGCGAATCATTATCAATTCTTCTTCAAAACCCAATGCTTCTGTAGGACAATCTAGCGCAATAGAAATGGCGACTGCTGAACTGTATAATTCTGCTGTTTTAAGATTGTCTTTCAACCTTTGAGGAATCACATCGGGCGGTAACAAGCGTTCATACAGCAACTCCACATCACAGGCCGCAATGATATTTTTGGCACGTACCTCATGCAATTGGCCTTTGTATTCAAATACAGCACCTACTGCTTTGCCTTCTTCTACAAGTATCTTCTGAACCATCGTATTATAAAGGAGGTGATTGTCATAAGCTTCTATTACATGCGCCAACCACTCAATAAACACCTGACTTCCACCTTTTGGTGGCAATTGATAATCATTGATATATGCCCAAGCAATGGGAAATAGACAAGACAGTAGATCATGCTCAGAGGACCAATAACTCTGCAATTCAGGATCTTTAAAAAACAAATTCAGCCCTTTGGGCACCCCTTCTTCTCCATGATACCAAATATAGCGAAACAGGGGCTTGACAAAAGCCAATTTCTTGAGCCCATGCGATACTTTGTCCAATAAGGTCATGGTATCGGCTGTACGAAAATTATCGGCATACCGCCCCCAAGTTTTGGCAATCTTTTGGGCAGCTTTGAAAAATTGCTCAATGCCTGCTTTTTCGTGTGGAAAATCGCGAATGAATTGTGCTTTGAGGGCATCTGGATCATTGGTGAGCACATAATCGTGCTTGGTTGCCTTATTTCTATAAATTCTTGTCAAATTTTGGGGTCGTGGACGATCCTCTCCAATCAATTGGAATACTTTGGTCACTATGCCCTTTTCTCCACACTGATTCAGCCAATGTATGGCCGAATCAAATCGAAATTTTTTTCGGCGAAAGCCTGCCAAATAGCCCCCTGCATGGGGTTCTTTTTCGAGCACTGCCACCGTAAGACCAGCACGGCTCAACAAAGCAGCAGCCGTCATTCCTGCAATACCTGCTCCTATAATCACTACATCATACTTGGCATGTGCCACTATTTCACCCATTATTGTTGTTCTTTGGTCTGTTTTTGATAATTTGGTACACGATAAAGTGTAGTATCGAATATTCTAAATCCGAGAGGCGGTTTTGATCGCTCTGTATTTAGGTAATAGAATTGAACAAATTTAACAAAATACCAAGACATAGATATTCCCATGCAAAAAGAATTAGTAGTATGTTGTTTAGCTGGTTTAGGTCTTAATGCTTCCATTTTTAAACGACTTCATTTTTCAGCCGCTACCGAAGTGCATTATATTGAATGGCTACAACCCGAACCTTGCGAAAGCCTAGCTGCTTATGTTGATCGAATGGCGGTCAATGTTCCTGTTACCAAAGCACCATTGGTATTAGTTGGACATTCTTTTGGAGGTGTTATTGTACAAGAAATTTCCAAACAAATTCCAACAGCACAGCTCATTATTATCTCCAGTATCAAAGCCAGAAGAGAGAAAAATATTGGGATGAATGTATTTATGCGCGCTTTTCCTGTCAATAAATTGCTCACTCAAAAAATGGTGACCAGTTCTTTCAAATCTTGGGGCAAAGCACATGGCTACGACAGCCCCGAGGCACAGGAAATATTCTTACAAGCGGCTGCCCAACACAGCAATTACTACTTTAGATGGGCTACTTCCAAGATTTTTGCTTGGGAGTCAGAGGGTATTACCACTCCTATCACACACATCCATGGCACTAAAGATAAGACGTTTCCATTCAGAAGAATACTGGCTCCTGTCATTGCGGTAGAAGGCGGCACCCACTTTATGGTTTTTAACAAAGCCGCTATGATTAATCAGTTGATTAACAAAATCATTCAGCAGCTGCTCGACTCCAATAAAGAATAAAATTGTTTAATACTCAAATTCCATATTGGGCGATGGAAAACCAAATAGATAATTGGTCTTAATATAGCGGGCTACTTTGGGCGTTACGTATTCTTCCCAGCCCTCATCAGATCTCAATTTTTTTAACACCTCATTGGAGTATATTTTTAAATAATCAGGATTATAGCCCTTTATATCCATTACGTGTTTACTTTCCATGATGTGTTTGTACAGAAAACGGATGCCATCAGGAATAGGTAAATTACGGCAGGTCATCAATTCATTTTCTAATTGACCATAAGTAGGATATACTAAAATTCGTACATTCTTAGTAAAAATGCCCCCATAGGAAATCAATAGACTGCCATCTTTATTATTGTAATAATTTTTATTGATAAGGTTGTACAAGCTGTTTGCACTAACTACAATTCCCAATCGCGCTACTCGATAAGCTGATAAGTAATCAATAAGATCTTTATAATGTCTACAGTTACTAATCATAACATACTGCCCCAAATAATTGAGCAAGGTAACTCTGTCTAAATAGTCCTTTGCATTTACATTGCCTGTATCTCTTATGAGATCAGCAATGGTCATTTCAGCTAAGACACTCGTTCCTTTTGGAGATTGGTGCTCTTCTGCTGCAAATTGACGCACTGCGGAAGTGATGCGATCTACGGTACGCAAAGTAGCAGGGCGAAAACTTCCTCTGACCACTAGTGCATCGTGCTTGTACATGAATTCGGAAGGGTGAACCGGTCGTCCTTCGGCATCAATGACCGCTACTTTTGTCATGCCTTGTTTTACTAATTCTAAGGCGACTAAACGATTATCAACTAGTTGAAATTGAGGCCCTTTGATACGCAATAAATCAATTTTTACACGGTTTTTTATCCCTTCCAATAAGGATTGCATCAACTCCTTGTAATCTGTATTATAATGATAACAAGCAAACACTAGATTGACTCCCAGCATTCCCACTGCTTGTTGCTGCAACGCTGTATCATTATCCAATAACTCTATGTGCATCACCAGCTCGTTGGGCGCATCTTGTGGATGCAGTTGAAAACGCAAACCTACCCAACCTTGTCCCTTATTGGTTTTGTGATAATTAAGCGTTTCTACCGTATCCGCAAAGGCAAATAATTTAGCATCTGGCCGTGTCGCGCTCAAACGATCAATCATCAGTCCATATTCGTGATCGAGCATCTTGTACAAACGCGGCTCACAAACATATCTTCCTTTTTCTTCTACCCCATAAATATCATCACTTACTATTTTGTCATAAGCAGAAATAGTCTTGGCTATTGTTCCAGAGGAAGCACCTGCCTTAAAAAAGTACTGGGCAACTTCTTGTCCTGCACCAATTTCTGCAAAAGAGCCGTAAATATTGGAGTCTAAATTTATTTCTAGTGCTTTCTGTAGTGGTTCAAGAATTTGTGTTGGCATAGTTAATAAGCGTCGCTGTACTTTTTGTGACTACTTCGTAGATGGTGAAGTCGTCGTTTATAAAATGAACTGGAAAATTACTAAAACAAGTCAGTATATAACCAATTTCTTGATAATTATTCAATAAAAGCTATTTTTTACAACTCTTACTTTCTTTATTTTTGAGCAATAAAGTTAATACATTACCACACAACAAAAGTCAAAGTTATATTAACTGTGTGTTATGTATTCAAATAATTGGTTGAAGCGTTGCACTCAGAATTGTTTATAAACAGCGAAGTTACTGTAGAACGATTAGAATTAATTGCATTCTGTAATGGTTAAGTAAACCTTTTAAATAAAAAAAATTATCTTTGGGTTGATAATCAACAAGCCCTTTGTCACTTCCCCACGACTAAAATGTAGCTATCAATGTCTGAGCATACAGAGCAAGTAAATCTAAGTATTGTACTGCCGCTCTATAATCCTTTACCTGACTGGTCTGATACTATTATTGATTCCATTCGAGCAATTAAAGAACGGTTGCCACAATTGGTACTTCAATTGATTATTGTTAACGATGGCTCTAAAAGTATTGTTCTAGAAAACGATGTTCTAGCTATTGAGTCTTTGGTCAATGATTTTCAGTACATTAATTATACTCAAAATCGTGGAAAAGGTTATGCCTTGCGCCAAGGTATAGCAGTCGTGCGCCATGAGTTGTGCATCTACACAGACATTGATTTCCCTTATACTATCGATAGTTTTGTTGCTTTATTTGAGCGTTTGCAAACGGCTAATTGGGATGTAGTAGTAGGTATTAGAGATGCCAATTATTACAAACAGGTGCCCGCGTTCAGAAAGTTTATCTCCAAAATCTTGCGCTTTTTTATCAAGTTGCTATTGAGAATAAAAATCACGGATACACAGTGCGGCATCAAAGGCTTTAATACCAAAGGCCGAAGTATATTTTTGCATACGAATATCGAGCGTTATCTCTTTGACTTAGAATTCGTTTTTCTATCCTCCAATAACAAAGGGGTCAAAATCACCTCGATCCCTGTTGCCCTAAGGCCAGAAATTGTTTTTTCCAAAATCAACTTGAGAACTTTAATAACAGAAAGCCGAAGTTTTCTCAAATTGTTATTCAAATCTTTTTTTGGACGGGCATCTGATAACTCAACGTTAACCAGCAAGTAAACCAACGCTCTACGTTCACAAAAAACGTGCTGCCACAAATACCCTCTTGTATGAATAATCGTGTATTATCTAAAGAAAATCTTTTAGTGCTACTTCTACAGGCTATTCTATGCCTCATTGCATTTAATAAGTTTTTTGTACATCCAACAGAAACCCTATTCATGGATTTGTTTGATGGAATCAAGAACTACTTTACTTTTCAAAGTTACTTGCAACAAGATGCTAGTGTAGGGTTGGCCTTGGTCAATGGACATGCTTATCCTTTTGGTGATTATCTATTTTATGCCGATTTAACGCCTAGTATTGCCGTGCCTCTGCGTTTTTTCTCCCTTTATATTTATGATATATCCGACTATGGGATTCCTATTTTTAACACCATTATTATTCTCCTGCATTGGATAGCTGCTCTAGTAGCTTATCGCCTAACCAAACACTTTGTACAAACCCCTTGGTTGGCGGTACTCATTGCGATTAGTCTTACTTGGATCAATCCACAATTGGGCAGGTTGGGCAATGGGCATTTTAACTTAAGCATCATTGTATTCATTTTGCTTACCCTCCTATTTTTGGTTCATATCTACAAGGGGTATCTTGCTGATCCAGAACGCTATTTTAGTCAGAACAAAAGGAAATTACTGGCCTTATTGATCACCCTCTATGTGGCTTCTTTTACGCATCTCTACTTTTTGCCTATTTTGGGCTTGACAATTGGATTTTTTGCTCTTTTTTATGCTGTAGAGCTCAAATTCTACAAAAAACAAAGCTGGATCAATAGTCTAAAGCCATTGGCAGTACTGGGCATTACTTGTTTCTTGGGGTTGGTGGCTGTGCTGGGAACAATTTTGTTGGTAGACGATTATTACTCTTTGCGTGCTGTAGGTAATTCAGGCTATGATTTTGCCGACTGGAAACTCTCTATTGCTTCCTTGTTTACGGCACGAGAATTTAATTATATCCGCTACTTTTTCTCTTATAGCCAGCCCATACACTACGAAACCAACTTGTACATGGGGGCTTTCACGCTTTATGGACTTACCTTCTTGCTCTTGCTCAAACTCTTTGGAAAATCTCTGTATTTGTCTATCCAATCTATTTTTGCCGAATCGCCCTTTGTATGGCCGATGTTAGGGGCTGCATTTTTCTGCTTTTTTGTTGCCTTGGGCGATCAATATTACTTTCTCGATAGTCAGTATTATTTTAAGAATTATCTAAATCCTTTCTTTTACTTGCGCAAATTTGTAAGTACGGTGGAGCAATTTCGTTGTTTGGCGCGCTTCTTTTGGCCTGCTTTCTGGATTTTCAGTTTGGCATTGGCTGCTTGTGTGGATTATTACTATCGAAAACACCAACACCAAGCCGCTAAACTGGCTGTTGGTTGCTTGGCCTTATTGGCCGTTTCAGATACCAAGGATGTGATTACCTTTCAGAACAGAGCCTACAAAACCAATTACTTTGCCAAGCAGTGGGACGAAATGGGCTACGAACAATTGGGTCAAGTGGATTTTGCTCCATATCAAGCCTTGCTCCCCTTGCCTTATTTTCATGCGAGTTCGGAAGTAAAAGGCTATGTATTGGACGGAGGTACTTATTACAATCGACTGATTCAATTCATTGGTTTGCGCTCTAAGTTGCCTATGATGAGTGTGCAAAGTTCGCGGTTGCCTCTTGAACATACCCAGCATTTGTTTTCCATGTTTGACCAACCCCAGCCCAATCAAGCATTGCTCGATCAACTCAATGATAAGCCTATTTTGGTGTTGTATCACAAGGGTTTTCATAAGCAAATGAGCGATTATGGTGACTTTGTGCAACCAACCGACTTTCCAGCTAAGGAAGTGGTTATCAAAGGTAGTTTTTTGCCCGATTATTATAATATGACTAAAGTAGCCGAAGACCATACCTTTATTATGTACGAATGGAATATGCAGTCTTCTATGAACGATGTTACCATACAACACCAACAACACCAGCAATGGGATATGGAACAAACCTTTGTTGATACTTCCATGAGTGCAACCGATAGTGCCACTTCCAATTACCTGCAAACACAACTAGCCAAAGATATTATCAATGATACACATGCCTATTCAGGACAACAAAGTATTGTGCTTTCCCCCAGTCATCCACGAGCCTTGCAACATTTGATTCATAAAGTAAGTGCTGGAACATTAGTAGAAGTAACTGCTTGGAGAAAAAAATCAACGGCTTATGGAGCTTTTGTCCTAGAGGGCAAAAATTACAATCAAACACAAGAAACAGTTGTCAAGGAAGAGGGCGAGTGGCAACAAATCAAAGCCCTTTTCAATATTCCAACTGATTACAAAGACACTTCACTAGAGCTTTATTATTGGAATACAACCCCCAATAATGTTTACTTAGATGATTTTGAATTGAAGATTTACCCTAAATAAAGTGTCTGCAAGTAAAATACTTATTATGCTTCTTCAAAAACTGCGTTTACTTGCCCTAAAGGCAGGGCGATTAAGTTATAGAAAAAATGTTGTTGGAAAAACGCTCATCGAATAAAGCCCAACACGCAAACCGTTCCGAAGGGGCACTCGTGAAGCGATCTGATTAACATAAGTTAGACAAGATAACGCTTATGGTTAAGATTCATTACCCCCTAACGTTCCAAAACTCCATGCTCATGCTCCAACAACCACCGCTTGCGCTCCAAGCCCCCTGCATAACCTCGCAAGGCACCATCTGAACCTATTACACGATGACAGGGTAAAATAATAGCGACTCTATTGGCTCCATTGGCGCGTGCAATCGCCCTTATGGCAGTAGGTTTATTTAGTTTTTGGGCTTGTTTTTTGTACGAAATGGTTTGTCCATAAGGAATGGTAGACAAACCCTGCCATGCGGTTTGCTGAAAAGTAGTACCAGGGGTATGCAGGGCTACTTCAAACTGTTGCAGTGTTCCTTCAAAATACGCTTCCAATTCTCTCTTAGCTTGTTGAATGTGTTCATTCTCTCCCACTATGATCCGCGCTTTTAGCAAGCGTTGCAATTCCTCAAATTCTGTCTCTAGTTTTTTGCGTTCTACAAATTCTAACAAACAAATCCCTTGTGTGGTCGCACAAATAAACATAGGCCCCAAGGGAGTGGTGAGTCTATGAATAAGAATAACGTGTTCTTGATGGCTATTTTGTGGAGGGTGCCCCAATAATTTTTTATACGTGTAGCCAAAACCACTGAGTGATTCGTAGCCAGTATCAAAAGCGGTGTGGGTTACTGTTTTGCCTTCTTTGAGTTCTTGAAAAGCATTGTTGACCCGATACATGCGTTGGTACGCCTGAAAGGTAATGCCGTAGTGTTTATTGAACCAGCGTCTTACTTTTTCGGGCGGTATATGGTGAGTTCGTAGGGTTTGATCGGTGATTTTTTGCTTGGGATGTTTGCGCATCAAGTCCATCGCTTGCTCTATTATGGGGGGGGTCGTCTGGCTGTTCTCTGTTGGTCGGCAAATCTTGCAAGGTCGATATCCATGATCTAGTACGTCTTTGAGTGTGGTATAAAATTCTACATTTTCCAATTTGGGCTTTCGTGCTCTACAAGTAGCAATGCAAAAAATGCCTGTTGTTTTGACTCCTACAAAAAAGATTCCTACAAAACTAGGTTCTTTGTTAATTAGGGCTTGGTAATAGTTGGCTATTGTGTTGGAGTTGGTGATTAACATAAATAATAGGTACTTAATAGACATTATCACGACTAAATTCGTAGCGAAAAAAGCATCTTTTTACTTCGTGAGTCCTTCGGGGTTCCCTCACTCATCGTTAAAAATTATTTTATGAACTCGCTCCGCTCGGTTGATTCCATAGCACTGCTATGAACTAAATACGCTAGTACTTTTGTACCTTTTAGGTACAACCCACGCAGATCGCTTTGCGAGTGCCTTGATTGATGAAAAAACCTTACTTTTTGTCTCTGTACAACTCCAGTCGTGATAA
>JBGCDW010000013.1:0-29387 GCA_045105775.1 Aureispira sp. | reverse complement strand
AAGAAAAAAATACTAAGCACCAATCATTAAGTTGATTGGTGCTTTTTTTGTGACACAAAAATCAGTTATCCAAAAACTATTATTCCTTTGCCCTGTTCATTTTAGTAATATAATGTGATGATGAAACTCAAACAACTTAAAGGTGTTGACCTTCTTTTTTATTTTGTAATTGCTTATGTGCTCGTGGCTGGTAGCTGGTGGGCATACTTGCTTTGTGTTAAAAATGAAGATGCGATGCTTGCCAAACAAGAGCTTTTGTGGCTCCAAATGCAACAAAAAGGGGTTACAGATCGTCAGGTGTATTTGGAATCTGCCGAATATACCAAGCTGGAGGAACGCTATGGCCGTCAACGTTGGATGATTTTTGGAGAGTCATCCGTATTGCTTGCCCTTATTGTAATGGGAATTTGGAAAATAGCTAAGAGTAGACAAAAGGAATTGGCTTTGGCCAAACAACAACGAAATTTTCTGTTATCTATTACGCATGAACTAAAATCGCCTATAGCCGTTATCAAATTAACATTGGATACCTTTAGCAAGCGTAAGTTGACCGAAGAACAGCAAAAAATGCTGACAAAAAATGCCTTGAATGATACGGAGCGGCTTAACAAATTGGTGGAAGATTTATTACTTGCAGCACGTGTTGATGGGGGGTATCAATATATGTTTGAACCCATAGATCTGAAACATTTAACGTCCAAATGTATTCAGATGGCAGCACCTAAATATACGGGCACCATTGAGTTTGACACAAAAATAGAAGCAGCAATGGTTAGAAATGCTGACCAAAAGACACTTACTTTAGCCATTATGAATTTGATTGAGAATGCCATCAAATACGCCAAAGACACTTCCAATATTATTGTGCGATTGACAGTGGGCAAAGACAACAACTACTGTTTGGAAGTGGCAGATTTTGGTCAGGGCATTCCCAAAACAGAACAAAAGCACATTTTTAACAAATTTTATCGCGTGGGCAATGAAGATACACGCAAAACCAAAGGCACAGGATTAGGGCTTTACATAGCCCAAGAAATTATAAAAGCACACAAAGGGCAAATAGCTGTTAGGAATAATCAACCTAAAGGAACGGTATTTAGCATTGTGTTACCTAAAATTTAATGAGAAAACAATAGTCTAATTTTCTCTAAACCATTGATGGTATAATGCTGTTTATTCATTATCTATCAGTATTAACAAATACTACTTTGCGAACCCCTGTGTTTGATTCTTCAATACATTATAAAGTTGTTAAAATCACAATTTTAGTAATTTTTCTTGCATCGTTTGAATAATCAATCAGGTATAATTTTCTCACAAAGTAGCGAACCAAACAACTATGGCAGTACGAATTTTTTTAGTAGAGGACGAAGTTAGCATCCGCGATGCACTCAAACTTAATTTAGAACTAGATGGCTATGAGGTTATAGCTACGGGTGAGGGCAAACAAGTACTCAAAATGTTCAAAGAACAACATTTTGATATTGTATTACTCGATATTATGCTCCCCGAAGTGAGTGGCTTAGAATTGTGCGAACAAATTCGTTTGGTAGACATGGATATTCCGATCATATTCCTAACGGCAAAAGATACCACAGCTGACAAAGTTGCTGGACTCAAAAGAGGCGCAGATGATTATATTGTCAAGCCTTTCAATTTAGAAGAACTCTTGTTGCGTATTCGCATTTTGCTCAAGCGAAGCCAGAGCCAAACCAGTACTTCTCTAGAGCGTTTTGATTTTGGGCAAAATGCCGCTAACTTCAAAACGTATGAAGCAGTGGGCAAAAACGGCCCCTTCAAACTTACCAAGAAGGAAGCCATGTTGCTCAAGCTCTTAATTGAACGTCGTGGTGAAGTAGTTTCCAGACAACAGATTTTACAAAGTGTTTGGGGCTATGATGTTTATCCATCTACGCGTACGATTGATAATTTTATTCTGTCTTTCCGCAAATATTTTGAAAGTGATCCCAAATCACCTGCCTTCTTTCACTCCGTTCGTGGTGTAGGGTACAAATTTGTAGCAGGCGAAAGCAATGCACAAGCGCAATAAAAAGAGTTTATGAAAATCTGGAAACAGGAATTTACCTTGGATGGATTGCTAAATATTAGCAGCAATACCTTGGTAGATAACTTTGACATCAAGTTTGTGGAAGCTGGTGATGATTATTTAGTAGCAGAAATGCCTGTTACACACAAAAACGTACAGCCAATGCGTATTTTGCATGGTGGTGCTTCTGTAGCCTTGGCAGAAACTGTTGGCAGCATTGGTTCTGCACTTTGTATAGACAATCCAATGACACACCATGCAGTAGGCTTGGAAATCAATGCCAACCACTTGCGCTCTGTTCCTGAAGGGGGAACGGTACGCGCCAAAGCCACTGCTGTTCACATAGGAAGTACAACTCATATTTGGCAAATAGATTTGACCAATGAAGCCAATAAATTGGTTTGTACCAGCCGTTTGACGATGATGATTCGAGAGGCGCGTTAATTTTCCTTATTATAATCATCGTTATTCTTTTAACAAAAATTTGGAAATACTACGATATTAGTTTATCCTTGAATAACATTAGGTACTAGAAACACCTTTATTATAGGAGAAAGTCAGTTGAATATTGATTTTCTCCATTTTTTTTATAGCAGTTGTTGGAACAACCATACATTATGAAACAAAAATATCTAGGCTATCCTATTTCCGCAGATTTATTACAACGAATGGAAGAAATTGTAGTAGAGTTTGAGCAAAACGAAGATCGCCGCCCTCATGCCATGCGTTTTTTTCAGATTGTAAGTGATCTATCCGACGAAGGTTTAGGTTTCTTTTTTATAGAATCCTTGCGTCGGGCAGGAATGAAAAAATTTACGCTTATGGCTGTAGAAAAATCGCTTAAAATTGGCAAAAAAGCAATAATGAGCGTTGCCAAAAGTATGATTAAAAAGATGGATGACGAGCAATTGCTTACGATGGCACAAATTCTCAAAGAATCGATCACCGTCAGAGAGGAAAAAAAAGAAGCTTAACCAACCTGCCTTCTAACTATCGGGCAAAATCGCTTCATACACCACTTCCTGAATACGAGAGCGAATATCTCGACGAATCAACGTCATATTTTCTCCAGAGGGAAAGGTTCTGTTGGACAAGAACAAATAAACAATATTATTTTCAGGATCGCCCCAAGCACCAATTCCTGTAAAACCTTGGTGTCCAAAGGTTTTAGCCGAGGCTTGCCAAGCAACATTGATAGATTGCTGGGGGCGATCTCCCTCCTCTTTTCTATCAAAACCCAATCCGCGACGTGAGGTGTTGCTTTGTTTGGCTGTAAATAGATCAATCGTTGATTTTTTAAGATAGCGTTTGCCGCCATACTCTCCACCATTAATCAACATCTGAAAAATTGCCGCCAAGTCTTGTGCATTGGAGAACAAACCAGCATGTCCCGAAACACCTCCAAGCATTCCAGCTCCCATATCATGCACATCGCCATGCACCACTTGATATCTAAAGTACTGATCGTCTTCTGTGGGGATCATTTTGCTTCTAGGCACCCCCTGCTGCATAGGATTAAATTGAGTAGTCAACAAGCCCATTGGTCGATAAAAGGTTTCACTAACATACGCATCCAAGGATTGACCTGTTAATTTTTTGACCAAGCGTGTAAATAGGTAAAACCCCAAATCACTGTACTTATAGTTGGTGCTAGAACGTAAATTTTGATTGTAAATACGCTGCCAAATCACAGAATCCACTTTGCTTTGAGCAAAATAAAGGTTATCGGCCACTCTGATTTTATAATTACGATTGTATTTTGGGGAATAATAACGCCCCATAATAGGCTGTTTATTTTCATCCAGCGTTTTTACATAGAACGGAATCCAGGGTTTTAGGCCAGCTTGGTGCAATAGTACTTGTCGTACGGTTATTCTGGATTTATTGGTGCCTCTCAATTCTGGCAAATACAGGCTCAGGGGCTGATCCAATTCTAATTTTCCCTCATCATACAAACGCATGAGTGCAATAGTAGTGGCAGCTACCTTGGTTACCGAAGCCAAATCATAAATATTGTCTCGCTCTACGCGTCTTTTTTGGGCATAAGTATAGTTTCCATAGGCTCTATGAAAAGCAATTTGACCATTTTTGGCAACAAGTACTTGTGCTCCTGGTGCAGCTTTTTGTCGAATCATTTCTGCTGCAATTTTATCAATTCTCTTGAGTATTGACGTGCTCAATCCCACACTTTCGGGGCTGCTTGCATAAGGCATTTTTTGTACGTCTGTATCTTTTCCCATACCATATTTAAAAACAGAAGAGGCGGTAACGGGCAAACGCCCTCTAAAAGGTAATGCGCCTGCAATAGCCCGTGCAGTTAGGCGTTCTGTCATTTCCTCCTCATTGTACGCTACCACGGCTCCTTGTGCCGAAGGAAAATAACGCAAAGCATACGGCGTACCAAAGGCAACTACGATTACCTTAGTTTTCTTGCTGAGTTCCTGAACAAATTGTTCGATATTCTTAGAAATATTAAACCGCTTGCCTGATGAACGGCTGATATTGTGTACCGCTACAATCACTACTTTTTTCTTTGACAAGGCTTTGATACGACTCTTGGGTACCGCCCCATTGGCTGTATAGTGCTGATTGATGCCATATTTTTTTAGTTCTTGCTGAAAGTTGGTCATTCCTTTTCGCGTGCCTACACTAATACAAGCTGTATTTTTAGTAGACAATGGCAAGATATTACTCGGGTCTATCAAGGTGAGGGCTTGACTAACAATATCTTGTTTGAGGGCCTTGTTTTCTGATAAATTTAATCGAGTAGCAACTCCTGTAGCTGCTACAGGGGTATATTGGTGCAACCCAAGACGGTATTTTGCATGTAGAATTTTGCGTACCCGATTATCAATTTCATTCCAAGTAATCAGGTTGCTGTCTACGGCCTCGTAGATTCTTTTTTTGGCGTTGGGAATATCTTGTGTGACCAACAATACATCATTCCCTGCTAACAAAGCTTTGACATCTGTTTCGCCATCTTTGTAATGCTTGGTTACGCCACGCATATTGAGTGCATCGGTAAAAATCAACCCTTTAAACCCCATTTTTTCTTTGAGTAAACCTGTAATTGTGGGTTTGGAGAGAGTAACAGGCAAATTGGGGGTAGCATCCAAGGCAGGAATGTGTAAATGTGCCACCATTACACTCTGTACGCCATGCTGAATCAAATTCTTAAAGGGATAAAACTCTACACTATCTAAACGCTGTAGACTGTGTTTGATGACAGGCAAATCCTTGTGGGAGTCTACATTGGTATCGCCATGCCCAGGAAAATGTTTGGCGCAAGCCATCACCCCATGATCTTGCAAACCACGAATGTATTGATAGGCTTTTGCGGTTACGTTTTCTCTATTTTCTCCAAAAGAGCGGTCACCTATCACTGGGTTGGCAGGATTGTTATTCACATCTACTACAGGAGCAAAATTGATATGAATGCCCATAGCGCGACATTCTTGGGCTACCGCCTTACCAAATTCATAAATTAACGCATTGTTTTGCAATGCGCCCATCATCAATTGGCGGGGAAACTTGGTGGCACGAGACACCCGCATATTGGTTCCCCATTCTGCATCCATTGACATCATCAATGGTATTTTGCTTTGAGATTGGTATCGATTGGTAAGTCTGGCAATCTGATCTGCCTGCCCTCTAAAAAAGATAAGCCCCCCTATTTCGTGTTCTTTAATCGTTTTTAGTACTGCATTTTCATCACTAGCTCCCTGTGTGGGATAAGCTCCTACCATAAACAATTGTCCCAATCGTGCATCTTTGCTCATGGTAGCCAATTTTTCATTGACCCAGCGCGCTTCTTTTTTACGGCTTTCTTCTGCGGCCTGCAGGCTCGCTTGTAGTTGTTGGGCTTGTTGCAGGATAAGCTTTTGTGGTACTGTTGTTTCTGCTGGATTGGATTGACACATAAAAAGAGAGGTCAATAACAAAGCAAAAAGGGTGACAGCAGCTTGACGATTCATGGTAAACGGAATTTTGATAAAACACAAGAGCGACAAGATACTACTTTTCAAAAAGAGTTCTACCAAAATACGACGAGTTTAAGCAAAGGATAGAAATTTCTTTTGAGTCATTAGATCAATAAAGTGGTTTGTCTAAGTTTTTATAAACTCGATAGAGCCTTATTTTATTGTAAAAACTTTCATCAATTTACTCAGCTCAACAAAAAGATCAAACAAGTAAATAAATTTAAAAAATAGTATGATTTTTTAAACTATATTTTTAATCATTACTATATTTTTATTCTTTTTTATTTAAATAAAAACCTAAATTACCACTTCAAGGTATTCTTACCCACCATGATTCTCAATATTTTATTTTACTCCTGACAATTAATTGACGTTTAGTTGTTAAAGAATATTGTTGCCCAAGTTTATGACAAATCTATTAAGCCAAGTTCAAAATCTAGGTATTGATACGCGTACTCCCAGCGAAGAAGTAAGAATCATTAAAACTTGAGCAAAAAAATACTCAATTAGAACACTTTGCTTACATTGCATCCCATGATTTGAACGAGCCTCTACGGACAATTCATAGTTTTGTAGATATTATCAAAGAGGACTACAAACAATCTATCAATCAAAACATTCAAACCTATCTAGATTTCATTCAAGATGTACTAAAGCGAATGCGTACAATGATTGATGGCCTTTTAAACTATTCGAGGATTGGCAAGTCAGGTGCTTTTGAGCATACTAATCTCCACTATTTGCTAGATAGTTTGCAAGAGGATTTGAGTTATCTTATTCAGGATAATAAAGCAACTATAAATCTAAAGCCTTTGCCTACCATTTATTGTTCTAAGATAGAGGTAAGACAACTTTTTCAGAACCTAATAACAAACGCGATTAAATTTCAAAGGCTTAACACCACTCCTATTATTACGATCACTTGTATTGACCGTGAGCATGACTGGCTCTTTTGTGTCACTGACAATGGTATTGGTATTCGAAAAGAAAAGCAGCAAGAAATTTTTAACATATTCACCAAACTACATAGAAATACAGAATATGAAGGCCATGGAATTGGTTTATCTTTTTGTAAAAAATAGTAGAGCTGCACCAAGGGAAAATTTGGGTAGAATCAACTCCCAACCAAGGAAGTCAATTCTTTTTTACTGTATCCAAAAACCTTCCTTAATGCGTAAAAAGTCAGAAATTTACCAATTTTTAAAAAATATAGTTTTTTTATTTTTTAGTTTTTTTTAGAATAATTATTTTTTTTATTAAAAATCTAAGCTCATTACTACACTTTTATTCTTTTATTTCAATAAAAAAAATACTAAATTAGCAAGAATAAAGTATACTTGTAACTCATACAAATTAACATATAATATTTTTTTAGCAAACAGTGGCTATTGGTAAATGTGTAACAATCAATATTATGAAAAACTTATTCAGCCAAATTCAAAATTTGGGTATTGAGACCAGTACATTGCCAGAAGAAATAAGAATATTAAAAATCATCAATAGGCTTTCTGCTTTGGGTGTCATAGTTATTAGTATAACTATTCTTATGCTTTTCTTAACTGGTGAACAATACTTTAGCGGTTTAGCAGCATTAACTTGTTACCCACTGATTATTGGCCCCTTGATTACCAACTACTATCAAAAATTTACGCTAAGTAGAATAATATTCCTTTTCTATCCATTTCCTACCATCATCTTTTTCTCCATTCTTTTTCCCAAAGAAGCACATTTCCAGTATTACACATTTATTGTAATTGGTTTACATTTTGTTTTTATAGATTATATTACAGGAAAATGGCGATGGGTTTACCCCTTGTTTGGTTTATGTTGTTCAGTTTTCTTAGAATGGTACCATTATAATTACATTCATTTGTTAGATATAGCACGCTTTCATACTTTCTGTATTCACATATCCAATGACCTTTTTATAATAATGACTAGTTGGGTCATTTATTATACGATGCTCAAAGAACGAGATGCTGCGACGCTTCAAATCAAACAAAAGTCATTAGAACTAGAACAAAAAAACACACAATTAGAACATTTTGCTTACATTGCATCACACGATTTGAACGAGCCATTGAGAACCATTCATAGTTTTATTGATATTATTAGGGAGGAGTACGATCATTCTATCAATCAAGAATTTCAAACATATCTCGATTTTATTCAAGATGCTGCCGAGAGAATGCGTGCTATGATTGATGGTTTGCTATCCTATTCTAGAATAGGAAAGTCAAGTGATTTTGAAATTATTCGTATTAATAATTTGCTAACTGAACTAACAGATGATCTTAGTCATCTTATCCAAATAAACAAAGTAACACTCAAAGTGCCTGAACTGCCTTCTATTTATTGTTCTAGACTAGAGTTAAAGCAATTATTCCAAAATCTAATTACTAATGCTGTAAAGTTTCAAAACACGGATAATTTTCCAGTTATTATTATCAGTTATGAGGAACAATCTAAATACTGGAAGTTTTGCATTTCAGATAATGGTATAGGTATTCGAGAAGAAAAACAACAAGATATTTTCAATATATTTACCAAACTGCACCGAAGGACAGAATATAAAGGACAAGGCATTGGTTTGTCTTTTTGCAAAAAAATTGTAGAATTGCATCAAGGAGAAATTTGGGTAGAATCTATTCCTAACGAAGGAAGTAAATTTTATTTTACTATTTCCAAAAATATCGTTTCATGAAAAATAAACTGCGTAATATACTATTAATTGATGATTCCAAAGCAGATAATTTTATTAATAGTAGAATCATAAAAAAAGCTGATGTAACACACAATATTGTTGTTACTTATGGTGCTCGCGAAGCCTTAGACTATTTATCTACTAGTGTGGATGGTAGTTTTCCGAATCCTGAAATTATCTTTTTAGATATCAATATGCCTGATATGACGGGCTGGGATTTCCTAGAAGAATATCGCAAATTAAATGACAATCAAAAAGCTGGCGTTGTGGTCTGTATGTTGACGACCTCCTATGCAGACGATGATAAAGAAAAAGCCCTATCCTACAACATTTTGAGCGATTTTTCGAATAAGCCTCTAAGCTTTGACAAACTAATGGGTATCATAGAGAATAATTTTCCAAAATTGGTTTGAACTTACTCCAGAACATCCCCAATATGGTTAGAAGAAACTGATACTTTCATCTAACCATAGGGTTCCATTCTAGTTATTTCGTTTTCTTGTCCAATAAGACACTGAATTCTTCTAATTCTCGCCCTCCCCACACATAGGCTACCTTTTTGTGGGTTTCAATTACATCTTCTTGCTTTTCTTCATCATACCAACCCTCTACTGTTTCCACAATAATACGCGAAGCCTTTCCCCCTGCATCTGTTGGATAAATAAGTTTGCGGTAAGCAAAAACAGGAGGATCTCCCATGTAGTACAACGTGGTTACATGGTGCAATACCTTACCATCCCAAAAAATAACCGTGGTGGGATTTTCTCCTCCACAAAATTCTTGTGATTCCGAATACTCCAAGACATCTTCTATATTCTTTACGCCTCTATTGCCATAATTAGAAAATTGGTGGTAGATGTTCCTGTTTCCTACCGATGGGATTTTGATTCGAGACAGCTCTTTATTCTTCTTACAAGCTCTAATTTGAATAGTTGCCCTTGGGTATTCTTCTCCTTTTTTGATTTTGATATCGGCCAAACCATACAAAAACATTACGCCCTTATCTTTGGAGGAAGAAAAGCTCCCCAAAGCCAATAAGCCTCCCCAGACATAACCTGTAGAAACGCCTTCTACTGCGGCAAAAGATACTTTGTACCAAGGAGCACGAAAGCCATTAAGCCTTAGTTTATTATCGGTTTCTGCTAAAATTTTAAGGGCTGTACCAATAGGTAAATTAACAACTACAGCAGATTTAGAAGATGGGGTTGTTCGGATATTAACACGATCTGCTAATAAATAAGTTGTGGTTCCTACCTCAAACGCAGCAACCAATGAGTTATTCGTCACCCTGTGCAGGGGTTCTGGTTCCTCATCTTGTGCCCAAACGGGATAAACCAACATGAGTAGTAGCAATAATAAGAATGGCTTCATTCTATTTCTTTTAGACAGGTTAAATATAGTTTATTCACCGTTTCATACCGTCTATTATCGTGCCTATTTTTTGTTACTAGAGCAGTATTCTAATGCCATAACCCAATCAACCAAAAATAAACCAAGGCCATCAGCACCACTGTCGTCCAAACAACTATTTTGATGTACAATACTTTGATTTGCTGTTCTTCATTTCTTATTTGTACTAAGCGTTTAGTTTTGGCAATTTTTTCTTTTGTAATAAAAATACCGCGCTCTTTTAAGAGGATTTGAATCAATTCTAAGCGTTTGCCTACGGCATGTTCAGAGCCTACGATTTGTTGTAATATTACATTGGATAAACCTCCTAAAAATTGGTACTCTACTTCTTCGTACAAACAAAATTGCTGAGGATTAGCATTGACCAATTGATTGGCTTTATATCTATCTTTGGGCTGTATCAACAAAACCCAACCATCATAAATCCCATTGGTGTGGATAAAATCAATAATCCGAATGGCATCCTTATAATTATAATAATAACGTTTCTCTGGAACTGCTTCCAAGTTATGCTCGCGCAACAACGCTTCTAGTGTTGTCAATGAAATTCCCTCTTCTGCATATAAATAGGGAATAATAGGAACAGATGCCACCATAATTATCAAGAAAATAAATCTAACGAATTAGAAGAAGAAATAGACTGTATCAATGGTTCATATTCGTCACGCAACCATCTTTCATATTCTGAAGACCCCAGTATGGGTACAGGTCTGATAATGGGCAAGCCTCGTTGTTTTTTCTGCAATAAGGTTTTGAGGCCCGTATAACGCTTATTGGCGCGATTGTTTTTGATGGCCATACTCACTGCTTCTTTTGTTCCTACCAAAATCACCAAGCGTTTGCCACGCGTAATTCCAGTGTAAAGAAGATTCCTAAATAACAGTCTGTGATAAGCTTCATGGATGGGTAAAATAATACAAGGACTCTCGCTGCCTTGGTATTTGTGTACCGATACCGCATAGGCTAAATCCAAATCCATCAACTCAGCCCACTCATAATCCACCAGTTTATCATCAAACGCCACCAATATTTCTTTATCTACTTCAGATATTTTCTTGATATAACCAATATCTCCATTGTAAATACCCTTGTCGTAATTATTGCGCGTTTGTATGACCTTATCCCCCTCTACCAACTTACGAGGCCCCACTCCTGCCTGTTCATTAATCTTTTTGGGATTGAGTTGTTGTTGCAAGACTCTATTAAATTCTACACTCCCAATCTTTCCTTTGTTCATTGGACAAAGCAACTGAATATCTTTGAGGCGATCAAATTTATAGGCTTTGGGAAGCCGCTTGGCAATCAAGCCCAATACATGTTGTATCAGGCGCTCTGGCTGACGCTCTGTGATAAAGAAAAAATCACTGTCTTTGTCGGTTGTAATGGTTGGAAAAATACCTTGGTTGATTCTATGGGCATTGAGTACAATCTGAGAATTGGCGGCTTGTCTAAAAATTTCTTGCAAGCGCGTAACAGGAATTTGCCTACTATCTATTAAGTCGTTTAGTACATTGCCTGCTCCTACGCTCGGCAACTGGTCCACATCCCCTATCAAAATTACTTTACAAGCATCGGGCACCGCCTGCAATAAGGCACTCATCAAAAAAGCATCTACCATACTTGCTTCATCCACAATCAATACCTCACAGTCTAACTGGTCATACTTATTTTTTCTGAAATAATGCGTTACAAAATCAAAGATTAGCAAACTGTGAATGGTGCTGGCTTCCTGTTTGGTAATTTCACTCAACCGCTTGGCCGCTCGGCCTGTGGGAGCTGCCAATACAATTTTGGTGGTAGTTTTGAGGCAAACATCCAATACAATTTTGGTAATGGTACTTTTGCCCGTGCCTGGCCCTCCTGTAATGATGTGTACTTTTTCTTGTATACTTTGCACCACGGCCTGCTCTTGCTCCAAAGCTAGTACTATACCCTGTTTTTTTGTAGAATGCTCTAATGCGGTCTCCCAGTTCATACCCTGACAAACATCATCAAAAAATTGCAAGCGTTGCAACTCCTCTGCAATGATTGTCTCGTGCTCATAATTGAGCTTAGACCAAACAAAAGTAGTTCCTCTCCCTTCTTGTTGTTCCAACAGTTGCAACAATACCCGACCTTGAGCAGCCAGCTCATGCAATCCTGTCTCTACCAAATCCAATGCCACGCCCAACAACATTGCTGCTTCTTTGATAAGACGATCTACAGGATAACAACTGTGTCCATGTCTTGCCATTTGCTCTAAGGTGTATTCTATTCCTGAAGCAATGCGCGAAGGATCTTCAACAGACAAGCCCATTTTCTGGGCGACAGCATCCGACTTCTTAAACCCTATACCATCAATTTCTGTAGAGAGTCGATAGGGATTTTCCTTGACTTTCTCAATGCTCTTTTGTCCGTACACCTTAAAAATACGTTGCGCGTAATTGGGAGAAATGCCACAATTTTGCAAAAAAATCATTACTTGTCGAATATCCTTTTGCTTGGACCATGATGCTTGAATACGTTCCAGCTTTTTCTTACCAATCCCTTCAATCTCTAGCAATCGATGTGGCGCCATATCAAAAATAGTTAGCGTATCTTCTCCAAAATGATCTACAATCCGTTTGGCAAAAGCGGCACCAATGCCCGCTACCGAGCCCGATGCCAAATATTGCTCAATACCTCTAGTAGTCGATGGAATTTTGACTTCAAATTGCTCTACAACAAACTGCTTCCCAAAGCGTTTGTCACTTCTCCACTGCCCCTGACAAATAAGTGTTTCGCCAACTTGTACTCCCATTAGACTTCCTACTACCGTACAGACTTTTGCCTGCCCCAAAGGCAATACCTTGCCTACTGTGTAGCCATTCTCCTCATTTCTAAAAACAATATGTTCCAAACTTCCTTCTAAGGTTTCCATATGGGAAAGTTACGATAAATTCAAGACAAAACAAAGTGTATTGTGACAGAGTCTAATAGTAATTTTACTCCCAACGCAACTGTTGATTTCCTGTCTTGACAATTACCTGATTATCGATTAAATGCTCTACTGCTTTCAAGACTTTTTCTCTAGTATTTTCAGGGAATTTATCTATCAAAACACGTAAGGGCACGGCTGTTTTTTTAAGCTCATACTCCAATTTGTTCTTAATTTGATAATACTCTTGATGTTTGACAAAACGATCATGCCGCCCTAGACATACATCACAAGTCCCACAAGTAGCAGCCCCCATTTCGTCAAAATACGCCAACAACAACTGCTGGCGGCATTGCAAGGTTTCGGCATAGTGGAATGCCTTTTCTAAGCGTTTGGCTTGACGCTCTTCTAAGAACTGATACCGTTTTTGATCTATAATAATCCCTGATTCGGGCAGACGTTCTCTGATAAATGTAAGTTGAGGCGCGTCTTTTTGAGGTTTGTAGGTAATGAGGTCATCTTGTTGTAATTTTTGAAGCATGGCCTCCAATTGTGGCATCGATATTTTGAGATAACGCGCCAACTCTGCTTCTCTGACATGCACTGGATGACTAAAAGCACCTTGGTAAGAACGAAAAATAACATTGACCAGTTGTTGTAATTTGGTATTTCTTAGAATATAATCATACAACACTTCCTTTTGAACAATCACTTGCAAGGTAGCTGGAAAAAATACTTGCTCGCTGAGATAGATATACTCTTCGTGCATTAAATTCTTAAGCGATTGTAAGGTTTCTCTTGGTGGCAAATTGTAGGTTCTAGCAAAATCCGCTACATCCAAATCAAAGGTTTCACCTTGGGCTGATCCCACTGCCAATTGATAATAAGAACCCAAGGCTTGGTATACGCGGCGCATCTCCTTGAGTGTAGGAAAAGCTTGTTGAAAATGGCGCTCTAAATTGATTCTATCCGATTGATTGTACAACAAAACTCCATATGCACGCTGCCCATCGCGTCCCCCACGTCCTGCCTCTTGAAAATAAGCCTCCAAACTATCGGGCAATGTCAGGTGAATAACCACCCGTACATCAGGCTTGTCTATTCCCATTCCAAAGGCATTTGTTGCTACAATAATTCTAATCTTATTGGCAATCCAAGCCTCTTGCACTTGTTCTCGCACGTTATTTTCGCGCCCTGCATGGTAATAATCGGCTTGTATGCCTTGGCGGCGCAAGTAATAAGCCACCTCTTGCGTTTCGCGCCTATTCTGTACATAGACCACGCCTGAGCCTGCTATTGTTTGCAGAATATGAAGCATTTTTTTGCGCTTATTCTCTTCGTAAAGCACCACATAGGACAAGTTGGGCCGTGCAAAACTCTTCTTGAACACCTGCGATTTTGCTCCAAATGCTAATTTGTCTTGAATATCTTGTACAACGGTAGCCGTTGCCGTTGCCGTAAGTGCTATCACGGGCACTTTAGGTAATAATTCTCTGATTTCGGCTATATTGAGATAAGCAGGTCTAAAATCGTAGCCCCACTGCGAAATACAATGTGCTTCGTCAATGGCCAACATACATACTTGCATTTGTTGTATGCGTGCTTGCGCCAATTCTGTTCCCAAGCGTTCAGGTGATAAATACAAAAAATCTACTTGACCATGAATACAGTTGTCTAATATTCGGTCCATATCGGCCAAACGCATCCCCGAATACAAGGCATAAGCACGAATCCCACGAGCGGTCAAATTCTTCACTTGATCCTTCATCAAGGCAATTAGTGGCGATACCACAATACAAATCCCTTGCTGACACAAAGCAGGCACCTGAAAACACAGTGATTTTCCTCCACCTGTAGGTAGTAAGGCAAGCGTATCTCTGCCCTCCAAAATAGATTCAATAATCTCTAATTGAAGTGGTCGAAAGTCGTCGTACTGCCAGTATTTTTTTAAAACCTCATGTGGTGTTAATGAAGCACTATTGGAAGGCATGAATAGATTGGTATTATTAGGATGAACAGCATAAACAAAAATACAATTTAATTGTCTAGCTCTTTAATTTTTGCTGTAGCTTTTGAATATAATTTGCCGTGTGGAGCAAACGACTGCCGTACCACGAAAATAATTCACCATCTACCAACTCAATCCTAGCATCTGGGCAGAGGGCGGACAATTCTGCTTGGTGTTTGGTCTTAAAGGGATAAGGCTCTGAGGACAATAAAATAGCATCGGGTTGAGCAATTGCTAGTTCCTCTAGAGGAATAACAGGATAGCGTTCTTGTGCTTCAAATACATTGGTAAACCCTGCCAAAGTCAATAAATGGTGAATAAAGGTGTTGGTGCCTGCCACCATCCAAGGGTCGCGCCAAATAAAATAGGCTACTTTGAGGCCGTTAGGGAGATTTGAGGATAGCTCCCCCATAGCTCCACGCAATTGTTGTATCAATGCTCTTGCTTTATTGGACACTCCTACAATAATACCAAGCTGTTCCATCATACCATAAACATCTTCCAAGGTATAAATATCACTCATCCAAACAGGATATAGCTGTTGCAATGCTTCAATATCTTCTTTGGTGTTCTCTTCTTTATTGCCAATAATCAAATCGGGTTCTAAGGCGGCTATTTTTTCTAAGTTGATCGTTTTGGTACCTCCTATGCGTGTTTTGTTACGATACCACTCCTCTGGATGGATGCAAAACTTGGTAATTCCAACTACGCGATCTCCCAAGCCCCAATAATGCAACAACTCTGTTTGGGAAGGCACTAAAGATACAATTCGTTGTGGCCATTCAGGAATGGAAATAGATTGCTCCATTTGGTCTTGGTATATAGGCATCGATATGAAAATTAGAATTTTATTACAATAAAAAATCAATACCAATTTACAACAATAAAAAATGTCAAAGGTTGCTCTGCCTATGGTAGCATTTATTTTGATTGACCTAACAAGATCTTAACACAATAACAGTATATTCACTCCAATAAATCTATTCACTCCAAGTTACCTACAATTGTTTTAGCCCCCAAAACATGACAGGTACTATACATTATATAAATATAAGCATTATGACGGCTACACTTTACAAACATTTAAAACCTAAAGCCCCCACCTTATCTGATTTGCATCAAAAATACGATGCCGTTTTACAATTGGTCAATGTTTTAATTGGTACCATTCCAAATTGTGATGTAGTAATGGAAATTTGGCCTACTTCTTTTAAAACCTACAATTTATTAGTTCCCAACCTACTGCACCTCCCCAATAGTTTGTTTGGCAGTAAATCGGTTAAAAAACTGATGGGTTTGGCCATGTACGAGTCCAGTGCTGGAGCAGGGTGCAATTATTGCACGGCCCATTGTTGTTCTTTTGCTATGAGAAGAGGTATTTCTAAATCGACCATTGCAGGAAATCCAAGTCCACAGGAAGCAGCAGTGATTGATTTTTCGCGAAAAATGGGTGCTGTTCCTTGTCGTGCAACCCAAGAAGATCTTAAAACGTTACAGGCACATTGTAGTCCCAAGGAAGTAGAGGCGATATCTATGGGCATTGTACTGATGGGCTTTCTCAATAAATTTATGGATGTGGTAGGCGTAGAATTAGAGCAGGATTCTCTTGATGATGTGTACGATTTGCTCAAAGATACAGACTGGCAAACAGGCAAACATGTAGAGGGCACTCCTACCGTAACCGTTCCCAATAAAACGGTCAAAGCAGATAGTTGGAGTACTTATTTGAAGGTTTTGCGCCAAGCTCCTAGAGCCATTAAATTGGAAAAACAGTGGTTGAGGGACATTCCCAAACCAGAAAATAAAATCAAGGCGGTTTTGAAAGACAACATTGGCTACTACTTTCCTTTGTTAGAAAAACTACAACGAGATAAATTAAAACGCACTTTTGTAGCTGTTTTGAGTGATAACTTTTCAGAAAAAAATACCGTTATAGGTCTGCGTACAAAGATTATTAGCAGCTTGGTGTTCTGTGCAGTGGCAGACAACCCAACTTTGGAAAATTATTTTTTGCAACTGGCCAATGCCAATAAGATAGAGATAAGTGCAGAATTGCACCAAGTTCTTGTACAATTTACTAACAATCAAGCAATTTATTTTGAATGGGATGGGCTTTCTGCCAACGATCAAACAATTGTAGCCTTTACCAAACATGCCTCCAAAAGTCCTTCAACCATTCACGCCTCCTTGATAGACACCATCACCCAACAACTAAGTGCAGAAGGAATTATTGAACTGTCTACATGGCTGTCTATTGTACAAATGTTATATAGACTGGAAAAACTCCCTATGCTTGGATAGAGGACTTATTTTGATTGCTACAGGAACGAAGAAATAGTTGGGGGCGTTATTCGTATTACAAAACAAAGTTGATATTTTGTATCCTAAATTATTTCAACGCTCAGACTCCTCTTACTCTAATCCCATGAATCAACAACAAATTGTAACACATTTAACCCCCTTGCTCAAAAATCTAGAAGAAGAGCGTATTCGTATTAAAAATACGATAACCCGAACCGCCTTTGTAGCCCAAACAATACTTATTGGTGGAGCGGTACTTGCTGTATTATTCGCTTCTACAGTGCTTCCTACCTTGGGTGAAGATGGCCAGTTTTTGATCATTTTGTTCTGTTCTTTTATTTTTATGCTCTGGTGTTTTCAGGCTTATATTAAAAAGAAGAATGCACAAAAAAGCGTAGATTTTGAATATCAGGTCAAAACAGAAGTTTACGAAAAGATTTTTCATACTTGGAATAGCAGCAGTCAATATATACCTGATGCTTGTGTAGAGGAAGATTACTTTAGGGCAGCAGGCTTGCACCATGGCTATTCGATCTACAAGGGTGACGATTATTGTGAAGGGCAACTTGCGGATGGGCGCAGTTTTCAATTCTCAGAATTATTGACACAACGGGTGGTACAAGATTGGAGCGACAGTGCGCCTCACAAAATTCCAGTTTTTAAAGGCTTGTTTTTTGTTATTGACAATACCTTGCCTTTTGAGGGTTTTGAGGGGCGATTGACGATTGAGCCCAAACCCAAGGAAGAATCGAAACAAAAAAAGACGCAACCTAAAAAATCTATCCCCAAACCTAAAAAGTTTCACGAGGGTGTTTTGGATGCCGATTTTTTGAGTCAGCAGGTTACTAAAAAATCGTATGACCCCAAAAAAACAATTCCCTCCTTATTTGATCGCATATACACGGTAAATGATGTTGGAAATCCTTTTGCCAAGGAAAAATTATCGGTAGATTTTTGTCAACAATTGGGCTATTTGCGAAGTTTGCTCAACCATCAAATTTCCGTTACTTTTTATCAGAATAAAGTCTACTTTAGCAGCAGACATCAACTTGATTTTTGGCCTGTCACCGTAGATCATGCTCTACTGACCGAAGCACGTGTTCGGCATGTAGCCGCTAATTTTGCAGCCGCATTTTTATTGTTAGAAAAAATAGCCAACACCACTTTGCCAACTACCAATTCTTAAAAACGCTCGCTCAATGCTTACACAACATCAAATTGAACAACAATTATTGCCGGCCCTAAAACCGCTTGAAATAGAGCGTGCAGCCATTGCAGAACGTTTAAGAATCAAAACAATACAACTAGTAGCATTTGTTGTGATTAGTAGTTTGGTTATTCTAATTATTTTTGCTGTGCTGCCCACAGGCAATAGTACCTTGCTTACACTCCCACTGGTTTTGGGGGGAATACTTATTCCTCTTATGGCTATTGGGATTAACCATTATAATAAAGAACAAGAGCATAAATGGAGCAAAAAATTTGAAGCCAAAGTAAAGCAAAGCGTTTATCAACAAATATTCAAAGCGTGGAAATCAGACTGTGTGTATATTCCTCATGAACACATCACTAATGAGGTTTTTCAAAAATCTGACTTGTACCCTAATTTTACAGAATATACAGGAGATGACTACTGCAAGGGCAAATTGGACGATGGGCGAAATTTTCAATTCTCAGAATTGGTGGTTCAACAACAATACCATTCTTATGAGGGTCAAACAGAATACAAGGATATATTTAAGGGTTTGTTTTTTGCAATTCAAGGCCCTCACCTACTAGATGGCCAATTTGGTGATGCACAAATCCTACCCCAGTCCAATCAAGCTTACAAAAAGAAGAAGAAAAAATCGCGTACCCAAAGCAGGGCTAAATACAAAGACAATATCCTAGACGCTGATTTTACAGCTTCGCTGGCTGCTAAAAAGAAAGAAGAGGAAACACCTCTATTTGACCAATTGTACGAAATCAACAGCCAAACAGAGTGGACTGTACGAAGAAGATTGACCCCTGAATTTTACGACCAACTCAATCAGATCCGCTCTACACTCCGCCAGTCTATTTCGCTATCATTCAAGGGCGATACCGTTTATATGGCCGTGCCACATAAATTCGATTTTTGGATTGTTAACCTCAAAGAACCCCTCAACGCTTTACAGCGTGTTCGCTATTTGGCTTGGAATTTTAAAATAGCCTTTGAACTACTAGAGCGATTAGAACAAGCGACTAAAGCACAATAAAAATATGGTTAATCAACAACAAATAGAAGCCTCTTTGCGCCCGCGTTTGGAGGATTTGGAAACACAACGGGTTCAATTGGTTCAACAAGTTTTTCTGACAGGTTTTTTATGCCTAACTACCACTTTATTGACGATTGGAATATGTTATAATCTATTTTCGAGTTTATCCAAATCGGCTCGGCCCGAATTGGCTACTTTTTTTGTTATTATTTGCACCCTATTTCCCAGCGCCTTGGTTGCCTTCATTGCCAATCAGCAATTCTTAATTAAGAAAAAAGAAGCAGAGGAAAATTTTCAAGTATTGCTCAAAACAGAGGGCTTTTTGCCTGTTTTTGAGGAGTGGAATAGGTCTTTGAAGTATTACCCTGAGCAAATCATCAATCAAATAGACTTGAATAAAGCGGATATTTTGGATTTTTATGAGCAAATAGAGGGGGATGATTACTGTGAGGGAGTCTTGTCAGATGGTCGTGCTTTTCGTTTTTCTGAATTGGAAACCCAGAAGCTGATCAAAAATAACTACAAAGATGACTACTCCTATACTAGAGTTTTTAAAGGTTTGTTTTTTGTGTTAGAAGATAGCCGCCCGTATACCCATTTTTCTGGTTATCTAAAATTGGCCCCCAAACCACTGCCCAAGGAAAGGGAGATGTTCTCTATTAAACAATTCTTTGCCAAGACGCACAATGATATACTTGATGCAGATTTTGAAATGACGGATATTAAGCATCCAATGGCACTGCTACAGCACTTTGAACTGTCGAATGTAAAAAAGCCCTTATTATCACAGACCTTGACCACCAAACCTGAGGTCATCCTAGCAAAGCTTGCTCCTGCCTTACAAAAACGACTCCTTTATCTCAAAGAAGCATTGCAAGGACAATTGCGCGTGGTATTTGATGAAAATAATTGTTATGTAACGGTGGCACATGAGGGGGAATTTTGGAAATGTGCTTTGTTTCAATCATTAAAAGAAGCGCGTATACAACAAACATTGGCTTGGAATTTTGCCCATTGTTTTATGATCTTGGAAGAATTGGCGGCTATGACTAGTACTCGCAAAATAAGCTAATTGATGCGCTATAATAGTTGTAGCCTTGGTTGCGCTCACACATATCTCCCCTCTTGCATTCTTGTTACTCTACAAAAAGAACTATTTTAGCGTTTTATTCAACGGCCCAAGCTGGACATTTACTTATGAAAAGACTACGATACCTCCCCATCCTATTACTCTTATGGCTATGCTGCAATAGCTGTGTAGGAGTAAAAAAATACAAAGCATTAGAAGCACAAAATCAAAAAATAACGGCTACTCTACTGGAGACCAAAGAAGAATTGTCGATTGCCAAACGCAATCTCAACAAGCTAGAAAACAAATCTTTATCTAGTCAAAAAGCATTGGATGCATCTATTATAAGCTTACAAAAAAGCTTTGAAGCCAAGAAAGCTCAATTAGAAGCAAGCAAAAAGGAATTCAAAGCGCTGAAGCAACTGTCTAGCCAACAACGGGAGCAACTCAATCTACAAATTATTAGCTACGAAAAACAATTGAAGCCTTACCAACAAGCAACCAAAGCCTTACAAAGTGACCAAAAAGCATTGAGCCAATTAAAAACAAAAATAGATGCCCTATTGGCAGCCGATTCTCTAGCACAAATTTCTACACAACTCTACCCCAATCGCTTGGTCGTTACCTTTGAACATCGTTATTTGTTTGGAGGCTCTAAACAAGCCGTTTCTAATTCGGGACACCAAAAATTAGAAGCAGTTGCACAATTGATGCAACAATATTCAGCCGTCAGCTTAGATATTTTGGGGCATATGGCCCAGGGTAGTGATGCCTTTGCTGCTTGGAAAAGCAGTACGCGCAAACCCTTAGTAGTGCTGTATGCTTTACTCAGAGCAGGAGTCCGTCCTCAGCGATTGCGTATTGTTGCTTACAGTCAATATGCGCCCCTGGTTGAGTCCAACAGTCCCGAAGCGGCCATACGAAATGCCCGAACAGAATTGGTCTTTCATTACAATGGGGAACGTTTTTTGCCTACTTTATTGCAACCTTAAGAAAGTTAAAACACTTTATAAGCTATTATTATACACTTTTTGTTTTTTTCTTTACATTCAATTTGTGCTTTGTACACGTATCATACTAACAATTATATCATAACACTATGCTAAAAATTTTAAACCTACTAATCATAACGATAGCTTTCAGTAGCTTGTTTTCTTGTGTAGCCAATCGCAAGTACCAAGAGGAAGTCGAAGCCAGATCAGCAGCGCAACGTGCCGAAAGTGAAGCCAAAGCAATGGCCGCAGAATCACAAGAAGAGCTAAAAAAAGCCGAGAAGGAAATCAAGAAAGTAGAAAAAGAACTCAAAACAATAGAAAAGGACTACAAGTTGGTCAAAGATCGCTATGAGCAACAGCAGCGACTCAATAAGGATCTGCAAGATTCTTATGATAAATTACTTGAGCTAAACGAAAAGTTAACCGCTCAAGCGGCTGGTAGACGACGTGAATTGAGCGAAGAGTTGGCGCGCAAGGAAGCAGAATTGCGCCGCAAAGAGGAAGAAATACAACGCCGCGAACGCGAAATGAAGTCCTTACAAGCCAAAATGGATGCAGAACGCACCGAAATTGATCGCCTCAGAGCAGATGTAGAAGCTAAAACGGCCAATATTAGTAATTTGCAAGGTGATAAGAGTGCCCTGCAAAAAGATTTGGAAGCTAGAGAAGCTAGTGTGAACAAGCTGCAAAAAGACTTGGAAGCCAGAGAAGCACGTGTTCAGGAACTAGAAGCAGCCATTGCTGCTAGAGATGCCAAAGCCAATGCTTTGAGAGACAAGGTTAAAAAGGTATTACTTGGATTTAACTCTTCTGACTTGAGTGTGGAAATGCGCAACGGAAAAGTATATGTATCCTTAAGCCAAAATTTGTTGTTTGCAACGGGCAGCTCTAAATTGGACAGCAAAGGGGCAGATGCGTTGACCAAATTGGCAGAAGTACTCAAAAAGAACAAAACCATCAATGTAATGGTAGAAGGTCATACAGATAGTGACGGGGAAGCCAAAATGAACTGGGAATTGAGCACCAAACGTTCTTTGTCTATTGTTCATTTACTGACTAAGAACGATGTTCAACCAGGACGTATTACAGCAGCTGGGCGCGGAGAATTTGCCCCTATTGCCAGCAATGATACAGCATCGGGCAAAGCTAAAAACCGCCGTACAGACATTATCTTATCGCCTCAATTGGACGAAATTATGGATATTTTGGATAAGTAATCGATTGTTTTGATCGACCAAAACAATAAGGGCAGCTCTAATTATAGGGCTGCCCTTACTTATTTATATTTATAGTACGAGAATTTTCGCTCTCCTATTCTTCACTATCATCTGCTACTACAGCTACTTCTTCTGCTTCATCCTCCAAGCTTAAGTAATTGCGCTCATTGAGAAAATTGAACCACTTGATCAATTTTTTGATGTCACTTACCAATACCTTGTCGCGATCATATTCAGGCAATACTTGCTCAAAATAAGTCTTGATGTCCATTGCCCCTGCTTTGGTGCTTACGGGTGGTGTTGTTTCTATTTGCGCCAACATGTTTCTAAAAACAGTTTTTAACTCTGCCGTGTCCTCTTCGTTATCTGTGTAAATAGAGATCGACTCTAAGGGTGTAAATTGGTGTTTTCTACTTGGTGCGAACATTTTCTTACCTGAGTCCAAATCCTCGATAATCAATCCATTAGGTCTGTTAGCAGCCATTTTATAAATTCCAGGGCGACCACTTACCGCAACCAACTTATGTAGGTTCATATTTTATGCTATTTTGTACAATTAATTATATTTATGTTCTTTTTTTTTTGAGTTTCCCTCAGAAAACTTTGCAAAGGTACAAATTTGAGTTAACTCGTCGTATTTGAAACGTATTATTTGTGCTTATTTGCCTTGTGATCAGCCTGCATTGGCGCAAGCCGTACACATAATGGCACGAAAACAATAGCCCCACCCCATCCAAGTGCACAGCAATAGTGCCAATCTTATCAATTCTATTCGTGTAGTTTTCCATCCTTTGTGTTTCCACAAAAAACGAAGGATAACAATTATGGCTACGATATAATAAAATGCTCCTAGAAACCGTCCTTCATAATAATGGCTATTGGCAGAGGCTTGTGCATAAGGCACCAAAATGAGGGAACCTAGATTTAGAAAAAATAATTTTAGAAGAAAAGCAGTGGAGTTGTTCATCTTAGCTTATTTGGGGCGCAAAAAATCTAAACTACCTTTTTCTATCGTTTGATAATAAAAAACAATTGCATCATTTCCATCCGAAACGCGATCAAACAAGCCTTCGACAGATACATAGCTCCCCTCTTCAGAAAAGCGCAAGGCAAAAGAAGCTTTTTTTTGTTGATAGATCATGTCTTTGCTGCTGTACTGTTTTCCGCTCTTCCATTTATCATGCACCCGTAACCAAGTCAACAACTCTTGGTATCGTTCATCATCAGCAGCAAGCGTATCCAACACAACACCAGTTGTAGTGGTTAATAGCAATGGTTTTTTTGTAGAGAAATAAGAAGCAGGATTCATTTCTGTGGTCAATAAATAATTGCAACTACCCAGATAGCATAAAAATCCTAACAACAAGCTTTTAATAGTTTGGGGATGCTTCATACTTTCTCTACTAGCATTTTGAAAGCCTTACAAAAAGGCTTATTTTTGAACAATAAAATTAAAGATAATATTTTTATTGACAAGCTAATACAGGGTGGAATGTTCAGGCAGGAATTGTTGAAGGAGAAATTAAAAACGCACTTTGGTTATGATAGTTTCCGACTACAACAAGAGGAAATTATCACAGATATTCTGCAAGGTAAGGATACTATTGTGCTCATGCCTACAGGTGGTGGCAAATCGCTCTGTTATCAAATACCAGCTTTGCTCTTGGATGGCTTGACCTTGGTGGTATCCCCCCTCATTGCCTTGATGAAAGACCAAGTACAAAGCCTTACTGCCAATGGCATTCCTGCTGCCTATCTCAATTCTAGCCTAAGCAGCCAACAGGAAAAAGAAATTGAACAACAATTGGAAGCAGGAGAATTGCGTCTATTGTATGTCTCGCCTGAAAAAATATTCTCTGCCAATTTTCTCTCCTTTTTGACCTTGCTCAATGTCCAATTGATTGCCATTGATGAAGCCCATTGTGTGAGTAGCTGGGGGCACCACTTTCGTCCAGAGTATCAAAAATTATACTTGCTCAAAAATAAACTACCCAAAGCGTGTATGGTAGCCCTCACAGCCACCGCTGACAAAGCTGTTCGCTCCGATATTGGAGCGTTGCTAGGTATGAACCAACCCAAGACCTTTCTTTCATCTTTTGATCGCCCCAATCTTTCGCTCTCTGTATTGCCAGGGCAAAAAAAATGGGAACAAATCAAACGCATTGTCCAACGTTATGCTGGACAGAGTGGAATTTTGTATTGCAGCAGCCGAAAATCTACGGAATCACTCGCCGCCAAACTCAAGGGGGAAGGGGTAAAAGCAGCTTGTTACCATGCAGGTATGCCTTCACGCATCAAAGAAAAGGTGCAAGATGCGTTTATTGAGGGAGATGTGGATGTGATTTGTGCCACGATTGCTTTTGGAATGGGAATTGACAAGTCCGATGTGCGCTATGTTATTCATTATAATATGCCTGGAAATTTAGAAAGCTTTTATCAAGAAATTGGTCGTGCTGGACGCGATGGACATCCCTCGGATACCATTCTTTTTTATAGCTATAGAGATGTGCAAACGCACTTGCATTTTGCGGCTGAAATTGACAATGAGCAATACAAAGCCATACAAATTGCCAAGTTGCAACGTATGCAAGAGTATGCCGAGGCACAAGTCTGTCGGCGCAAGATTTTGTTGAGTTATTTTAGTGAAACAATAGAGCAAGATTGTGGCCATTGTGATGTCTGTAAAAATCCACCTAAGTTTTTTGACGGTACCCAATTGGCTCAAATGGCCTTGTCGGCTATTGCCAGAACACATCAAAAGATTAGCTTGAGTACCAGTATTGACATTCTCAAAGGCTTTTATACTGAGGTAGTGCGCGAACACAACTATCAAGATATTCGCACCTTTGGGGTAGGCAAAAAAACAACGGCTGTGGCTTGGCAATTGTACTTGCAGCAAATGATTCAACAGGGAATTATAGAATTGGATTATAAGGATCATTACAATCTAAAACTCAATGCGTATAGCCGAAAGGTACTCCAAGGAGAGGTGGTGGTTAAATTGGTGAGTTATGATGTTATAAAGGAACGTCAAGAAGCTCAAAAAAAGAAAGCCAGCCAACAACCACTGGCTCCTGCCCTAGCGCAAAATCCCGATTTGTACGAACATTTGCGCGTGTTGCGCCAACGCCTAGCCAAAGAAATTAATAAGCCTGCTTTTGTGGTGTTTAGCAATGCAAGCCTCCAAGATATGAGTGCCAAGGCACCAACCACTATTGATGCTTTCTTGGATGTTAGTGGTGTGGGACAGCACAAAGCGGCCAAATATGGAGCAGAATTTATCCAAGTTATTCGAGCTTTTCAGGGTGGCAATTAGGCCGTATTCATTATTTTAAAACACATTATAAAACTACACAACATTTAATTATGAAAAAATATTTATATTTATTACTTTCTATCATTGGACTCTGTTGGACTTGGCACTTTAACATTCAGTTTTTTCAAACTGTAGAAGGTGCCTCTCTAGGTGTGTTTATAGATCAACTCCTTACAACTTATCCAGGCAAATCTATTGGTGCTGATATTATGATTGCTTGTTTTACAGCCGTTGTTTTTATGGCTACTGAAGGCCAACGACTCAAGATGAAAAGTTTTTGGCTGTTGATTCCTTTAAGTTTCCTCGTTGCCATTGCTTTTACCTTTCCTCTGTTTATGTTTTTGAGAGAAAGGAAGTTAGAGTTACTTGCTCAACAGGATGGGCAATAAACACCTTATTTGAAGGGGATGCCAGATACTTAGCATCCCCAATTTATCTACCCTAGTGTACTCTGCGACAGGGTAAACCTACCTAAGACCATCTCACCATCTATACGCTATACCGTCCTTTGAACAATCTACAACTAAGGGCCGTAAAAATGGCCGCCATGCTTGCAATATATCTACCAAGAGTCAAACACATATGTACAACATGACTTTTCTTTTCACATACCTAGTCATTGCATTTTAAACAAAAAATAAACATTTTCCGTTAACTCATCTCATAGTAACAAGGTGCAAGACTATTATATTTTTGTCTAGTTATTAGCTCAGTACACCATTAAGTAGTCTTAAAAAAGTTCCCGTACTAAAAAATGGTTCTTTTGCCCTAGCTCGGCGTTGAGTCTGACTATTCGATACACCGTATCAAATAAATCAGATCGCTTTGCGAGTCCCTTGATTTAGACCAAAATCTTCCTTTTTTTACTGTACGGTTTAGTGCGCTGATTATTAGATACACTGTATCTAATAAGTCAGATCGCTTCGCGAGTGCTTATGAGCCAGCAAGCTGGGTTCTTTTTTGCACCTACAATAACATTATTTACGGTTTACTTCAGGAAAAAACATGTAACTCTATATCTAATTTGTAGAGAATAAAACCTATTTTCATATATTTACAATCATTGTGCCCACCAATATCAATCTCTGTATCCAATGAAAATCACAAAAGTCGAACTCAAACATACCAATCCTTCCTTGGGGCCGCACGAGCGCATCATTACCTACAGCATGTATAACAATGATGAACATGAGCAGGAGTTTGAACAATTGCTACAACGTTCAACTGTTAATGGTAGCTACTCTATGATAAATTTTTTGGAAGCATATAAGAATAAAGACGAGAAAACCATTCAAAAAATCACCTCTATGAATGAGGATAAAGTATTGCCATCTGGAGGGGTTATTTCTAAATTTACAATAACACTAGAAGTAGGTCTTCAGGTAGAAGTGAGTGACCTGAGAACTATTTATTTAGGGGGCTATTATGGTACCTTTATTCCTTACTTGGTTCAGTATGGGCATAAGTTTGAGTATTCTAACTGGGAAAAACCGATTATAGACGAAGTAAAGCCAAAATCTTTTGACAAGTATTTTAACTCTTCTATTCAAAAATTTATAGAAGAGGAAGAAGAAGAAGAAGAAGCAAAAGGCAATCACGTCAGTGATCGTTAAGTCATTGCCTTTTGAGCATTCATTTATTAACTTCTTATTGCTTTATCACCTTGTATGTCCACGAATCATTGGCTTGCTTGATGGTTAGCCAATAAACTCCTTTGGACCAATCTCCCAATTGTATACTACCTTGATTATCTAAGACCATCGTTTCCTCTATTAAGACTTGCCCCAAGATATTGTGCCATATTAGCTGTACTTCACCCAATGGCTGAGTCGTTTCCAATTGCAAACTAGAAGTGGTTGGATTGGGATATAACCGTAAGTTGGCTACCGCAGGCAATGCTCTAATCGCTACATCCAAATCTGGCCGCACACGCTGTACTGCTTTGACTAAATTGATGCGCCCATACCCCACCATATTATTAGGAAATACAGTCGTAGGGGTATTGCCACAAATTTCATTTCTGTAGGTATATACGGTATCAGCCGTCATTTTTAACAGTGTTTCGATAGAATCTACTTGTCCTGCCAAGCTGGGTTGTGCACTAATCAATAGGGCTACGGCTCCTGCCACATGGGGACCTGCCATGCTGGTTCCTGAGTAATTGGCGTAATTATTATTGATCGTACAAGAGCGCACATTTACCCCTGGTGCGACTACATCAGGTTTCATACGTCCACTGCTATCTACCAGTACGGTTCCACGGCTGCTAAAATTAGCCAAGGTATCGGCAATATCGGTTGCCCCTACCACAAAACTAGCCTCATAAATAGCCGCTGGATTTCTGATACTATTACAACCATCTCTCCCATCATTACCAGCAGAAACCACCACTACTACTCCTGCATTTTTTAAATTTTCAACAGCAATTTTCAACATATTAAAATTGCTTGTATTACAACCCTCTGAAGGTGGACAGCCCCAAGAATTGGCAATAACATCAGGTGCTAGGCTTGGCTGTGGGTTTAAATTATTGGTATCAGTAGGTGCCAAAAACCACTGAAAACACTCCAAATAGGTAGCAGGAGTTCCCCAGCCATTTTCCATATTTCTACAACCAATCCATTCTGATTCGGGTGCGACTCCAATTTCATTGCCCATGCCATCGTCTCCAGCCATCGTGCCCATCGTATGTGTTCCGTGAGAATGGTCATCACATGGCATAGGACTATCATACCCACACCTATTGGTGGTGTCATTGCTAATTTGTCCATGAATAGCATCGTGCCAGTGGTAGTTGTGGTCATCTCGATCACCTCGATACTGATCGGTCAAGGCTGGATGCAACCAATCATACCCCGTATCTTGTCCTGCTACAACGGTTCCTGCGCCCTTTACGCCTTCGGCCCAAAGCTGGTTGGCTCCAATACGTTCTATGCCCCAAGTGATGGTTTTGGGAACACCCACTGCTGACGAAGCTTTGGGAAGATCGTTCTGTATGCGCGGATTGGGGGCAATGCGCTCAACACTGGCATAATTGGACAACTGTGCAATAATATTTCGATTGGCTTTTATCCAAAATCCATTCACAATATAATAAGGACGATACGTAATGTTATTAGCAACCAAAAAACGGCGAATTGGCCCTTGGGTTTCTTCTGCCTTCTGGTACAAGGCATTAAAAACAGCCTGTGCTTTCTCTGCTTTGGT
>JBGCDW010000012.1:0-11501 GCA_045105775.1 Aureispira sp. | reverse complement strand
CATAGCAGCGCTATGGAGTCAATTTTTAACGCAGAGTAGGAAAAAATTAGCTTTCATTAGCGACATTAGGCTATTCTTAAACAACTTCTTTGAGAAGTTTTAGTCCCCAACCAATTACTTGGCTTTGTTTTAGTATTCTATTAATATACACACACAGAATAGTAAACAGCCTTTTTATGGAGCTATACTATTCAGTTTCACACGACTATCGTTTATGAAAACAAATATCTTCATCATTGTATGGATACAGTTGTTGCTGTTTTCTTGTCGAGAAACAACTATTCCGACAATAGACACCACAACACAACGCGCTGCTAGTACTTTTTCGTACGCTCCTTTGGACGTAACACCTATACAGTTCACGCTAGACAATAGCCGCGATACATTTTTGGTGGGCAAAACAGGGTTGATAATTTATGTGCCTGCACGTGCTTTTTTGGGACGTGGCAGTAATACTATAGTTGATTTGTACCTCAAAGAGTACAAACAACCCCACCAATCTATGTGCCAACGCATTTCTACTTGCAGTCGCAACCACCAGTTGCTTTCTGTTAATACCATTGTACATCTAGAAGCCAAACAGGGTATGAGCACTATGGCATTGGCACCACACAAAGAACTATTGGTGCACTTCAAACGCTTACCCAAGGCAAATGAAATTCGCTTGTGGCAAGGCGAACCACAGGCTTGGGAGGCGATGGATGTTGACCGTCCAAAACTGTTTAATCACCTGCTCAAAATTGGATCCTACAAAGAACGCCAATTTAAAAACGGCAACTCTATTGAGGTTTGGGAGAAACAACACCTAGCAATTTCTGACCAAGAACAGGAAGATTTGTGGAAAAGAGATTTGGCTTATTTACATTTATTGTTTACGATTGATAAAACGGGTAAGCTGAAAAATATTCGTTTTAAGGAGCCCATTCAGCACGATTTTCAGCGAAAAATATTGCAGGCCATGCAAAACTACCCGCTTTGTAAACCGCATATGGTTGAAGGAAAAGCGCAAGAAGTAACTTGTAAATATGCGTTTCATGTCCACAAGGCAGAACCAAAATATAAAGAGAATTTGCACTACTTACAGTTATTAGAAAGTTCGCATTCACCTCTTCAGGCACAGGGAATCAACCATATTGATCATTTAGAATTAAATTACCACGTTTTTAATATCAAAAAAATGGGGTGGTTGGCTGCCGCACAAGCGGTTAATGTTCCTAAAACCGTAGATTTGGTGATTGAGTTAGATCCTGCATTTTTAGCAGAAGTTAAGATTTTTCTCAAGGATTCTAAAGCTGTACTAATGGGAAAAGTACAAGGCAACACTATACTTTTTGAAGATTTGCCACAAAATGCTGCTTTGAGTATTTTGGCTTTTACGCAACAAGGTGGACAACCGCTACTGGCCACAGCAGAGGCCAATTCATCAGATGGTATTATAGAAAATCTAGAGTTTTTAGCTGCTAGTTATGAGGATATTCGGCAGGCACTAAAAACCGTGGATAAATAAAGGGAAGTTGTTTAAATTTAGGAGAGATACTAGATCTCTCCTAAACTTTTACTATTTTTTTTGTTGAGCATTTCCTAAACAACATAGAATCACTTCGTTCATCTTTTCGGCCATCGCTTTTCGATCCTGCGCTCCTTGCTCTAGCCATATCTTTGCGGCACTACTTACACTGGTCTGTGCAACTGTTTGCCACAGCTCCAAATCAGGATAGTTGCGCCAAGAACGTTCACTGTAATCTTTCATATACACCTTAACCCAGTAGCCTATTTCTTGTAGAAATATACTTAAGTTATCGCCTTCTGTGGTAGCATAAGCTTGTTCTGCTCGTTTGAATAATAAATTTAATAAGTTCATCGCCTTTTCTTCTAGCAAAGCCGTTTCCAATTGGATATGCCAATGGTGTTGGACATTTAAACTATATAATAAGGCATTTTTACTTGGGAAGTAAGTGTAAAGAGTTGAACGGTTCACGTTAGCCTGTTCGAGAATTTGCTGAATGCTAATATTTCTATACGTTCTCTGATCTAATAACGTCACTAAACTTTTCTGTAATAGTGTTCGGATTTGCTCAACCTGTAAATTTGAGGTAGCTGTCATTAATGATTTTTTTAGTCAAATATTTGGATGATTTAATGTTTTTTGGGTGAATTAATACGCTACATTGTTTTATTTTTTTATAAATTTTTTTTATAAAAACCATTTAACAACAATTAAATATAGAGTATTGTTACTATAATAGCGATCTAAATTTAAGTATTTTTTTTTAAATTAAAAATAATTTTTTATAAAATTACTACTGATAATTAGAGTTTATATTAACCTATATCACAAAACAAAACTCATAGATATAACATTTATTACTTAACTTTCCTCCGTAAGCATTTTGCATACTTACTTTGACCCTGTTTTTTTCTAGCTGTAATAATTCATTATCTTTGGAACGCATAGTCACTAGAGGCACAATACCCCCATTCGCATCGCTGCCAAAGCCAACTATTATCCCTACCTTGTGCTAGTTGCTATTATTATTGGTTTCAGAATCTTAAGTAGTCTTATCAGAAAAAATAAAATTACTTAATCCACCTACTCATTATTAAAAAAAGCTATGTCTTTTACACCAAAACGCCTTGCTATTAAATTAAAACCAGCCGCTCAACGCATGGTCAAGAAAGGGCATCCTTGGGTTTTTGAAGGAGGCATTACCAAACAAAGTGCAGAAGGGCAAGCAGGAGATTTGGCAATTATTTATGATAATAAGAAAAATAATTTTTTGGCTTGTGGCCTCTATGATCCGCACTCTCCTATTCGGATCAAAATATTGCAAGTACACCAATCGGCGACCATTGATAAGGCTTGGTTTGCTCAAAAAATCACCCTTGCCAAAGAAAAACGCACTCCGTTACTCAATACAGATACCAATAGCTATCGCCTAATTTATGGCGAAAACGATGGCCTCCCCAGTCTAATTGCAGACGTGTACGATCATATACTGGTTATAAAACTGTATGCGGCCACTTGGCTCCCTTATTTGGATACCTTACTACCTTTGCTACAGGAACAAAGCCAATGTACAGTAGGCGTATTGCGTTTGAGTCGCAGTTTGGCTCCGATTGCTCAACAGCAGGGTTGGCTAGAGGGTCAGGTATTGTATGGTAATTTGGACAAAGAAGTGGTGGTCTTTAGAGAACATGGTATTCGTTTTTCGGCCAATGTCATTCACGGACACAAAACAGGCTACTTTTTGGATCATCGCCACAATCGCCTGAAAGTAGGCAAATTGGCCAAAGGCAAAACGCTGTTGGATGTTTTTGCTTATGCAGGAGGTTTTTCTGTACATGCTTTGGCACAAGGGGCCATAGCCGTGAGCAGTCTAGACATTAGCGCGCAAGCCCTAGCAATGGCACAGGCCAATGCTGCTCTTAACCCACATGAAGGCAAGCATGAGATTCTTGCTGTAGATGCCTTCAAAGGCTTGGAAAAGTTATTACAACAAGGCCAACAATACGATATTGTAGTTATTGATCCACCTTCATTTGCCAAAAAAGAAAGTGAGGTAACGGGTGCCCTACACAGTTATCAGCGATTGGCAGCATTGGGTGTACGTTTAGTGAGCACAGGGGGCTTGTTGGTATTGGCTTCTTGTACCGCCAGAATTGCAGCAAATTTATTTTTTGAAACGGTAGAAAGAACACTGCACCAAAGTGGAAAAACCATCCAATTGCTAGAGAAAACCTATCATGATGTAGACCATCCTATTGGCTTTCCAGAAGGTGCTTACTTAAAATGTGGTTATTATAAAATCAGCCAATAATACTGTTATTTATGCCCTTTCATCCACGCAATCTACATCAAGGTTTTTATGATTTAGAACAATTGGTACAGGCTTGCCCTGAGTTAGCAACTTTTTTGATTACCAAAAAAGATGGTCAAACAAGCTTAGATTTTGGACAGGCCGATACGGTTTTTTGGCTCAATAAAGCCCTCCTCAAAACACAATATACCCTCCACAATTGGAATTTGCCCGAAGGGGCTTTGTGTCCTCCTATTCCCAGTAGAGCCGATTATTTGCACCATTTGGCCGATTTACTAGCCAGTGATTCGGCAGCCATTCCCAAAGGAAAAAAAACTAAACTTTTGGACATCGGCACTGGAGCCAATTGCATTTATCCGCTTTTGGGGGCAAAGGCTTATGGTTGGTCGTTTGTTGGGGCAGATATTAATTTGTCTTCGATCCAATGGGCACACCAATTCTTGGTAGAACAGCCTTATTGGAGAGATCGGATAGTGTTGCGTTTGCAAAAAAAGCCCCAATATATTTTTGAAGGAATCATTCAGCCCAAAGATAAATTTGCAGCTAGTATTTGCAATCCTCCTTTTTTTGGTTCTGCCCAAGAGGCTTTGACCCAGCAAAAACGCAAATGGCAACAACTGCACCCCAACCAACCCAGCCCTAATTTTGGCGGCCAAGCACACGAATTGTATTGCAAAGGAGGGGAATTGGCTTTTATCAAACAGATGATAAAAGAAAGCAGTGCTTTTGGGCATCAAGTGCAATGGTTTACCACCCTCGTTGCTCAAGAAAAACACCTCCAACCACTCTACCAAAGCTTAAAAAAAGTGCCTGCCACTCAAGTCGAAACGCTTTCTATGCAGCATGGCAATAAAAAAAGCAGGGTGCTTTGTTGGAAATACTAAATAGCCGTTCTCACCAAAAAACGAAAGACACCCCATTAGATGAGGTGTCTTCGTATAACTGATCTTCCCTTACTCTAAGAAAATAGTTATTTTGAATAATTCGTATACAGTCATTTGTGCGTCCTTACCCTAAGAAATCGTGATGGTATAATTATTACCTTGCAATACCAAAGTAGCGGTACCATTTCCGTTAAAAGTAATCGTACCTGTATAACTAAAAGGTATGTTATTGGGGCCTGTAACACCACCTGCAAGAGTTACCGTAGCGGTACCACCTGTAATTTTTTGCGTTGATTTATCAATCATAATCCTTGAGGAGGTCATGCTAAAATTATAATCAAACGCTCCTCTCTGACGAATTTTAGAGGTAATATCACCGTTAAGTGCATAAGTTCCATTGTACTCAAAAGCAGTCCCAGTAATCAAATTGCTCAATGTGGTGTTGCTCGTTGTGGTACTGGCAGAAGCCGATACTCTGGGCGCATCAAAATCACGACTAGCAGAGGTAGTTATGGTTAGAATATCGGGTATACCATTCACACAACTCAAGGTATAAGCATAATTAGCTGTAGAGCTATAAGTAGTTAACCCTATATTTCTTGCTCTAGTAATCGTGCTATCACTGCTGTAATTGCAATTGTTATTGGTTTGCTCATAAATTTCAATCAATTGCACTAAATATTCTGCATACCCTCCTGATTCTTCGGCTACAAACTGCTCAATAGATTCTACTGCTTCCTCGTCTGACATCTCCTTGGTATCTGCATCTTTACGACAAGAAGACAATAATATAATCAAACTAGTGAAGATAAAAAACGTGAAAAATATCTGTTTCATTTTGTGTTGTTTTGTGTTGTTTTGTGTTGTTTTGAATAACTTTTTATTAGCTTTTCGCCAAGATACATTAACAATGATTTTGGTGTTTTGCGTTTGTCTTTGGTCAAATGTAGGCCGAAAAAATAGTTCCTTCAATTCTAATCAATGACTAGTGCTAAATACTCTACCAGTTGCTACAAAACGCTTGATTTACCATTCGTGGGTATTTCTGTACCATTGGTTGAAAATATATGATTCCTCTTTCTTCTTCCAATACTTCTTTTGAAATTGGTTGTTACTATATAAAAACAACCATAATACATTACTAATCATGATTCCAATATTAAAACAAGATGGCTCCAACAAATTTTTGATTGTTAGTTTCAATCTTTCTTTTTGGTTGGTAGCTATGGTATGCTTAGGTCTTGTTACCGCGACTAGGAGTGATTTTATAACCGTCATTTATCGAACTGCTATCAACATTCTTTTTTTGCTGGTACTTTTTTATGGTAATACCTTGTTTCTGGTTAATCAATTTTGGGCCAAGCAAAAGTATTGGAGTTATGTGTTTTTGACGAGTCTTTTTTTACTGGTCATTGTTGGATTGCGTATTCAATTCAATAAACTCTTTCCAGAGGTTTACACCCAGCCCTTTCCTCAAGAAGATATGCGGGTTTATGTATTTACGATTCTCACCTCCCTTGGTGTTTTTTTATTTAGCCTTTTTTATCAGATTTTGATTAATAAAACACAAGTAGAACGCCAAAATATGGCTATTATTAATGAATATAATGAGGCACAAATTCAATTTCTAAAAGCGCAAATCAATCCACATTTTTTATTTAATTCTCTTAATAACATTTACTCTTTATCTATTGAAAAGTCAGATAGAGCACCCGAAATGATCTTAAAACTTTCGGAATTGCTCCGTTATGTGCTTTATAATAACAATCAGATCAAAGTAGAATTAGAAAATGAAGTCAAGCACATCTACATGTTCATAGATTTATTTCAAATGCGTTTTATTGAAGATAAGGACATTCGGTTTACCGTAGAAGGAGATTTGAGGGGGATACAAGTGGAGCCTATGATCATTATTCCTTTGGTAGAAAACTGCTTTAAGCATTGCGATTTTGACAGCAATGAACAAGCGTACATAGAAATGAGTTTGATAATTGAAGACAAACAGCTTGTTTTCAGAACCAATAATACCAAAGATAATCTCAATCTGCAAAAAGATAAAACAGAGGGTATTGGATTGGTCAATATCCAAAAACGATTAACTTTAAACTATCCACAAGGCCACCAACTGGCTTTCAAAAATATAACAAACCGATTTGAAGTAAACCTTAAATTAGTCCTCTAATGAATAAATCAACTACTTTAAAAGTACTCTTAGTCGATGATGAAGTATTGGCACTGAATTTATTAGAGAATTTTATTAACAGGTTGTCTGATTTAGAAATCATTGGGCGCGTACAATCTCCTGTCAAAGCCTTGGAAATATTGCAGCAACATTCAGTAGACATCCTATTTTTGGACATTCAAATGCCCACCTTGAGTGGCACCAATCTACTAAAAGCACTCCCCAAAGCACCTATTACTATTTTTACAACTGCTTATTCTGAACATGCTTCACTTGCTTTTGACCTCAATGCAGTAGATTATTTGCTCAAGCCTTTCTCATTTGAGCGTTTTTTGCAAGCTATCATGAAGGCCAAACAGCAATTAAAATTATACCACCCCATTGCTCCAACATCTGTAGAAAGCAGTACACAAGTCCAACCCCAAAAAACTACACCACAACTCGACACCTATATTACGGTTAAGGTAGATGGTAGTATTCAGAAAATATTCTTGCAGGACATCATCTATGTAGAAGGGATGAGAGAGTATATACGTATTGTTTGTGAGTACAAACACAAATATGTGGTCTTGGAATCGCTCAAGAATATGGAACAAATCTTACCAGAAGAACATTTTATGCGGGTACACAAGTCGTACATTGCCGCCAAAGCCAAAGCTACCCAACTTAGTGGCAATATGCTAGAGATTGGGGTATTCAGAATTCCAACTTCTAGAAATAAAAAAGAAGCCATTATCAAGGAAATTTTTGGCTAAATCCACCCTATACAAATGCCAATATAGCATCGTATACTTTTTGTCCTTGCAGGGAATGTCCAAGCCCTTGTGTTACCACCAATTGACTATTTTTTAGGTTTTTCTGATACAAATAAGCATCTTCTATAGGTGCAATGTCGTCTTCTACATCGTGTACAATCAAGGTGGATGTAGGAATGCGCTTGCAATAGGTAGCAATAGAAATATGATCAAATGTCAAGTGGTATTGCTCCTCAAAACGCCTTTCCATAGCTTGATACATACGCTCCGATAAACCTACAATTTCTGCAAAAGTATCCACCATGTCGCGAAATTCGGACGGCACTCCTAGAATAGCCATCTTTTGGAGAGGGGCATCGGGATATTCGTACATGTACAAAGCTACTGTTGCTCCACCAAAGGAATGTCCCACCACTGTATTGGGGGCAAATTTCTTGATCAGTACATCCAATAATCTGCTGTATTGCAACAAATTGCATAACTTGCCCGTAGAGGCTCCATGAGCAGGAGCATCGACTGCCAATATCCGTTTGCCCTCTAGGAGCATTTGCTCAATCAGTGGCTGCCAACGCGCTGCATTAGACTCCCAGCCATGCAACAACAAGACGGTATCTTCTTGGTCGGTATTCCATTCGTACAAGAATACATTGTCTTGCTCAAAAGCAATTTGATGTACTTTTTCCGCGCTTTTTAAGAATGCTTTTTCTTTGGGCAAATGGCGGCCTTCTCTGGGCTTGCCAAAAAAATATAAGGCCATATCGCCTGCTCTCTGAGCAGAAAGATAGCTGGCTTGGTGTAGGGCAAAACCAATTACTTTGGGAATAGACATGGTGTTGATGTTTTTTTATTACACCTTTTGGTGTTTGTTTTATTCGATAGTTCTTATTTTATACCCAATAATCTAAAACTTTATAGATTTCTGCTTTAGCAGATTCAGGTTTATTAAAATCAAAAGCTCCAAGCTGTTGTGCATTTTTTCTTGCTGTTGCTTGATGATTCTTGAGCTTTAAATATAAATCATTGTTCTTTTTCTTGTAATATTCTTGCGACTTTTTGTAGTCTTTCAACCCATTTTTTCTTAAATCTTTCTCTGCATTTGCACATTTAGGGTCAATTTGCCGTGTTTATTTATGGTTTTGTTAGAGGAATCTTGTTTAGGTGCTTTTGAGAATGTTTTATAAAATAATGGCTGTTGGTTTATTATACAAGCTTCTTTCTATAAGGAACAATCGGTTCCAAAACTTTGTTTCCCCTTCCTCCATTCAATCTATCTTCTTGCCATTTTTGTGGATTGTTGCTAATGTATTGGGTGATGCGTTGGTAGGCAGGTTCATCCCGAATGATATGGTCCCAATATCTGGCTTGCCATGCAAAATCAGGGTTGATTTTCCGCGCATGTTTGGTTACACCCGTTTTGAATCCCCGAATGATAGAGGCCATGTTTTTGGATTGGGGGCCAAATTTGTTTTTGGGGATGGTAGAGACGCAAGATTTTGCGTCTCTACCATCCCCACCCGAACCATCCAATTTATTAATCCCCACAATCCCATGCACATGATTGGGCATAATCACATGCGCCCCCAATTCCACAAACGGAAAATGATTGGGGATTTCATACCAACAGGAATTGGCAATATGCCCCATTGCAGACAATTGCATCTGTCCGTCCACAACCGATCCAAAAAAATGTTTTTGTTTTTTGGTACAAATGGTAATAAAATAAGCCCCATTCCAGCCATAATCCCAATAAGGCAAACGAGTAGAGGCAATACGATATTTGTTTTGATATTTTTCCATGAAGAAGAGATTTACAGTCCAAGTAGGCCATTAAATACGGCAGCACTATACATTAAGTTACAGAACATCTGTAATTTTATTCCAAGAACAATCCCCCATTCCTATCCCAAACAAAAAAAGCCACCCTCATCCAAAAGGACAAGCATGGCTTCTAATAAAATTTATCTAAAGCAATCTAAAAATACTTAGATATTCAGATTCGCATATTTGGCATTGGCTTCAATAAAAGCGCGGCGTGGTGGCACTTCATCGCCCATGAGCATAGAGAATACCTCATCAGCCGATTCAAAATCTTCAATGGTAGCTTGACGCAAAGTACGAGAGCCAGGATCCATAGTGGTTTCCCAGAGCTGTTCTGCATTCATCTCTCCCAAACCTTTGTAACGCTGAATAGATGTCGAACCGTCACCACCCAAAGAAGCAACAGCTTGATCGCGGTCAAAGTCATTCCAGCAATAGATAGCGCGCTTGCCTTTCTTCACTTGGTACAATGGCGGTGCAGCAATGTAGATATAGCCATTCTCTATCAAAGGACGCATGTAACGGAAGAAGAAAGTCAAAATTAAGGTCACAATGTGGCTTCCATCGACATCGGCATCACACATGATAATGATTTTGTGATAGCGGAGTTTTTCGATATTGAGCACCCGTACCCCTTCTTTTTCTTCAATGCGTACCCCCAAGGCGGTAAACATGTTCTTGATTTCCTCATTTTCATAAATGCGGTATTCCAAGGCTTTTTCTACGTTTAGAATCTTACCACGCAAGGGCAAAATAGCCTGAAACTCGCGATCGCGTCCTTGTTTGGCCGTTCCACCTGCCGAGTCTCCCTCTACCAAGTAGATTTCAGAACGTTCGGGGTCTTTGGAAGAACAATCGGCTAGTTTACCTGGTAAGCCTGAGCCTGTTAAGATATTTTTGCGTTGAACCATTTCACGCGCCTTGCTGGCTGCACTACGCGCTTTGGCAGCAATAATGACCTTTTCCATCAGCATCTTGGCAGTGCTTGGGTGTTCTTCTAAGAAAATCTCCAAGGCATTGCGCACACAAGCCGAAACGATGGAAGTCACTTCAGAGTTACCCAATTCCCCTTTGGTTTGACCTTTGAACTGTGGGTCAGGTACTTTTACGGCTACAACAGCCGTTAAGCCCTCACGGAAATCTTCACTAGAGACTTTGACTTTGGCCTTGGTGAATAGATCATTGTTTTCTCCGTACTTTTTGAGTACGTGTGCAATCGCTCTGCGAAAACCATTGACATGGGTTCCACCTTCTACCGTGTTGATATTATTAACATAAGAACGCAGGGTCTCGCGATAAGATTTATTATACTGGAACCCTACTTCTACAATAACATTCTCCTGCTCGCCTTTAACATGTACAGGTTTGGGCATCAGTGTTTCTCTGTTGGAATTGGCATCTATATGCTGTACAAATTCTAACAAACCACCTTCCGAGTAAAAGACTTCTGTTGGTGGTTTCCCGTTCTCGTCCAATTCACGTTTGTCGGTCAAGGTCAAATGCAAGCCTTTGTTCAAATAAGACAATTCGCGTAGACGCTTGGCTAAGGTATCGTAGCTATATACCAAGTCGGAAAAAATTTCAGGATCGGGCTGGAATTTGATAATGGTTCCTGTAATATCGGTTTCTCCAATAAGAGCTACCTCTGTAATGGGTATCCCTTTGGAATAACTTTGGGTAAAAATCTTACCTTCTCGATGTACTTCTGCTTGTAACAAAATAGACAGTGCATTCACACAAGAAACGCCTACCCCGTGCAAACCACCAGAAACCTGATAGGTCTGCTTATCAAATTTGCCTCCTGCGTGCAAAACAGTCATTACAACTTCCAAGGCCGATTTTTGTAACTTTTCGTGCATTCCTGTAGGAATACCACGCCCATTGTCCTTAACATCAATAGAGATGTCTTCATTAATAGTCAACTCTATGTGGCTACAATATCCCGCTAAGTGTTCATCAATAGAGTTGTCCAAAACCTCGTAAACAAGGTGGTGTAATCCCTTTTCGTCTGTGCTCCCAATGTACATACCTGGGCGCAAACGTA
>JBGCDW010000011.1:0-4369 GCA_045105775.1 Aureispira sp. | reverse complement strand
TGCATTGCGCCTCTTGGAAGCCAAGGCTAATTCTTCTGCCTCCAACACAGCAAAGCACTAAACGACTACCTTCATCCCTTAAAATTTGATCCTTAGCTATGACTGTTCAAGAAAAAATTGCCCTTTCAGAAACCCGTGTTTTCAAAGCGGTACTTCCCAATACTACCAATCATTACAATACCCTGTTTGGAGGTACAGCTCTGCAAATGATGGATGAAGTCGCCTTTATTTGTGCCACCCGTTTTGCCCGCAAAAGAATGGTGACGGTCACTTCTGACCAAATTCATTTTAAGCAGGCCATCCCAGCAGGTACCTTGATAGAATTGATTGCCAAAGTGGTGTATGTGGGCAATACTAGTGTAAAGGTTCAGGTAGAAATCTTTCTGGAAGAGATGTACGAAGAAAGCCGCAAAAAAGCCATTACAGGTATGTTTACCTTTGTGGCTATTGATGCACAACGCCAGCCTACACAAGTGGTGGAGACGTTTGTAAAGGAGTAGGATAAATGTAACAGCAATGCTACACGTTGCCTAAGTTACAACAGGTGTTTTTGGGGTAATATAATTAAGGCTATTTTTTAGTCTTGAACATTCCATCTCAATAGTTGAGAACACAAAAGAATAAGTTGCATTTCCATTATTATGTTCTCGTTTTTCAAAAACCCCTTTAAAATACACTATTATTTCATCCAAAGCTTTTAGACAATTGTACAAATGTTTTTCTGTTATAATAGCAGGCTTTGAAGATAACCCTCCCCCATGAGTCATATACCTTGCTCGTCTTGATAACATTTCCAATTTTAGGTATTGTGTATATGGCTCTTCATCAATTTTCACTATTGAGTTTGATTTTTAGGGTCTAAAGCGACTTGAACATCTTTATGATGTCTATATTGTAAGGAATCCCCAACAGGTGACGCAGATACTAAATGTGCATTCACCAAATGCAAAGCGGTATAATAACATAGAGTCACCTGCCAATCAATAGAATTAGGAATACGTGAATTTATTTGCTTCAAAAGCTCAAAATTATGGCTGGCTTTATCTATATGATTTTCAAAACTTGGCATTAATGTAGAGTGTTATTTCTTAGAAAATAATTCAGATAAGTTTAATAAGTCAAAACTCCGTGGAATCTCTATTTCATCAGACTCTTCCACCACCATTAGATTGAAATAATATCCTAGCCCATAAATTTTAGTATTAAAGTTTGCTGTTGTTAAAATAATATCTCGTTCAGCTAATTCATTATCATCCTTTATTTCAGACCAAACATCAACATCTAAATTATCATTAACTCTTATTGCCAATTTAAGGACATCATTAATAGAATCTAATTTAGTTAAATCATATAAATAAGAATGCAACAACAAAAACAAAACACGTGTATCTAGTTCTGTTTTATTGTAAAGCATGAAATTAATTCCCCAAAGTTTATCCGTTTTAGCTTGATGCAACTTTTCCCAAAACTCAAATTTAGACTTTGATAATGTACCTTCCATCATACTGAATTGATCCTTATCAATTTCACCCATAAATTCTTCTAATGAGGTGAGAATATTCTGTATTTTGGAATCTTTATCTATATATGTATTCATCGTTTCTAAATTTTATCCAATTTTTTGTGCAATTTTACCTTTTTGGGTAAATATGTAAAAAATCATACATTCAGCAGTGGTCTTATACCAATGTAATGAAAACTATGGTAAAATGGTTTGTTTCAAACCAAATTTAACAATGATTTTAGACATTTTAATGCCCATTTTCATAAAGAAGTTACAAGAAAAACACAAAGAATCTCCACATAAATTACCATTTCTAATTTTTGCTACACCTCCACCTCCAACAAACAAGGGCAATGGTCAGAATGTACAGCATCATTGAGCAATTCGGCTCGTACAATTCGCTCTTGCAGCCCAGCACTCACGGCATGGTAATCCAACCGCCAGCCTTTGTTTCTAGCGCGTGAAGCCGCTCTATAACTCCACCAACTAAATTTTTGTTCTTCGGGGTGTTGGGCACGAAAAGCATCCACAAAATTGCCCTCCTTAAACCATTCGCTCATCCAAGCGCGTTCTTCTGGCAAAAAACCCGATGTTTTTTTGTTGGCCTTGGGATTGTGCAGGTCAATTTCTTGGTGTGCAATATTGTAATCGCCTTGCAGAATAATATGTGGGCGTTCTTGTCGCAAGGCTTGCACATGGCTATGAATGGCATCCAAAAAGTCATATTTTACGGCTTGACGTTCCGCACCACTTGTTCCTGAAGGAAAATAGCAATTGAGTAAGGTAATGTCACCAAAATCGGCTCGAATCACCCGCCCTTCTCCATCAAAACGCTCGATGCCCATTCCCTCAACCACCAGATCGGGCTTTACTCTAGAAAAAATAGCTACCCCACTGTAGCCTTTTTTAATAGCAGAATGCCAATATTGGTAGGTGTACCCCAACGCTGCTAGTGCTGTCAAATCGACTTGTTCAGGCTGTGCCTTGGTTTCTTGCACTCCAATTACATCAAAATTATTATCGCTTACCCATTGGGTGAAATCTTTTTTGAGGGCTGCACGAATACCATTAACATTATAAGAAACAAAGTTGAGTGAAGTGGCCATAAACTAAATATATCTGATGAATTATTTTGGTATAAAATTTGGTCTAAAAAAAAGTGTATAAATCTGACAATCATACTTGTACAACTAGAATAGTTTCTTATTTTTCATTAAACAAACAATGTATAAGAGTGCTATTATTAAAATTGTGCCTCAAAATAAGTAATCCATCAAACAAATTGGAAGCTTTGTGGTTTGAGTAGTGGACTTTTTGTGCTTTGAATAAGATTTTATGTATTTTTTTACAAAAAAAATTGCATTTATAGTACCTTGCTTCTTCAAATAATTTCAACTAAGTTATTTAACCATATTGACAAACCACTAGAATAGACCCACACTCAAAGCCATTTTTCACTTTTAAGATCAATCACTCGTGGCTACACTACAAGAATTATTGCCCCTTTATACAGACCAAGATTCCCGTTTCCTAGTTATTGATGACGTTTTAATGCATTACAAAGATGTAGGTCAAGGCCCTGTTCTTGTATTAATACATGGTGCTTTTTCGTCGTTGCATACCTATGATGCTTGGGCGGAACGACTCGAAAAACAATACCGAGTTATTCGTCTGGATTTGATGGGGTTTGGGCTCACGGGGCCTAACAAATCCAACAATTATTCTATAAAAAATCATATCCGTGTACTCAAAACGTTATTAACACGTCTTGGTGTAGAATCTTGCTCTTTGGTGGGGAGTTCGTTTGGGGGCTGGGTTGCATGGGAATTTGCCTATGTTTATCCAGAGTTGGTTCAAAAAATCGTCTTAATTGACTCTGCTGGTTTTTTAGAAGAAGAAGCCCTTCCACTTCCTTTCCGATTGGCACAATCGCGTCTAGCACCCCGAATGATTAAGTATATTGTAAGACGGTCTGTTTTGGAAATATTTGTTAAGCAGGTATTCTTTGATGCTCAAAAAGTGACCGACGCTGTCGTAACACGCTATTTTGATCTGTTTTCGCGCGATGGAAATGGAGAGGCACTCATTCATTTGGTGGGCACCTCCTTCAAAGATCACAGTCATTTTCTAAAAAAAATACACCAACCTACTCTAATTTTGTGGGGTGCCGAAGATGCTTGGGTTCCTGTAGAACATGCCTACCAGTTTCGCGATCTCATGCCCAATAGCAAACTGATTGTATACCCAAAAGTAGGACATATTCCTATGGAGGAGATTCCTCAAAAATCATTGATGGATTTGACCGATTTTTTGGAGAAATCGGTGGAACAAGTATAACGGCATACAATAGCTTATATCCTATTATTCACCACACATGAGTCATCCCTTAAGTGGGGGTTGACTCATGTTTTTTTATTGTAAGTTATGATTCTTTAGTATTGATGTACTTTTGACTTTTCAAAGTTTTGGTAATCAAAATCTTATGCCTTGTATTTGGCTTTAGTGGGCTTACTTTTTTGGCAATTGCCCCAAAAAAGTAAGCAAAAAAACGCTAGGGCTAGTATGGGTGTATAGCGATACACCCATACTAGGGCAAACAGCCTTTTCTTCCGCTAAAACTTTTAACTATAAGCGACAGCGCTCACGACCAAAGGGAGCTAAACTCGCTATCGCTCAAACAATAAAAGTTTTGTTTTTTGCCAGCAAAAAACAGCTCCTGAAAAACCAATTTGCTTACCCTTAGAATTCATATGCCCATCTCTGCACACAGTTATACAACTTAATACAATCATTACCACAAACTAATGAGTGTGCTAATTCTTTAATGCTCATTAAAAATGCAAGCAATTGTGATTTTCTTAAAAA
>JBGCDW010000010.1:0-7619 GCA_045105775.1 Aureispira sp. | reverse complement strand
CTTCATAATCCCCTAAGGCGTTCAATATCAGCCCCAAATTCGAATAACTCACGGCCGTATTAGGGTGCGATTTTCCAAAATTCGCCTCATCTGATGCCAATGCCTTTGCTAACAACGCACGAGCTCCTTCATATTCCCCTAAGGCTTGAAGTACAATCCCCAAATTCGAATAACTCACAGCCGTTCTTGAATCTCCTTCCTCAAAATTCACCTCATTTGATACCACTGCCCTTTCTAACAATACACGTGCCCCTTCATAATCCCCTAAGGCTTGAAGCACGCTTCCCAAATTCGAATAACTCACGGCCGTTCTTGAATCTCCCTCCCCAAAATTCACCTCATTTGATATCACTGCCTTTTCTAACAATGCACGCGCCCCTTCATATTCCCCTAAGGCTTGAAGGATCATCCCCAAATTCGAATAACTCACGGCTGTTGTAGGATGCAACTCACCAAAATTCGCCTCTGCTGATGACAATCCCTTTGCTAACAACGCACGAGCTCCTTCATAATCCCCTAAGTCTTGAAGGATAATCCCCAGGTTGTTTTGAAGTTCCGCTATTTCCACAGAATCGGCCTGCTTCAACTGCTCCAATACGGCCTTTCCATAAGGCACCCATACAAATTTATCTACTGGATTATCTTTGGTCTGGTCAATAGACAACTTAACGGTTAATTGCGCGATCAAATGCGCCAAATCTACTTCACTGGGCGGAATCGTTCTTTGAACGACATCTATTATAACTTTATGCAGCTTATAACTATCTAGGGCTTGATTCTCCAAAAGCCACCCTTTATTCACCAAAGCCGACAAAGTAGAAGAAAGTTGGGAACGACTCTGCCCCTCCTGCACCAACAACTCCTCCAACACCTCAAACGTCTGCCACTCGGCCGGCAAAGCAATCAATTGTTGGAGCAAGTATTTTTCGGCTTCCTCCAAGCCCGTCATCTCAAAGATGCTACACAGGTAGCTGGTGAGTTTGTCTATTTTTTGTTGTTGGCTGTGTCGGGTGGTTACATTGGTGGGCAAATCTTGTTGGATGGCGGTGAGTAATTCTTGCGGCTGGCTGCGTTGGTTATGGGCGGTTTTGGCTAAAATTTCTAGGGTTAGGGTGTGGTATTCTAGGTCTTTGACCAGTGCTTTTAGGAAGGTGGGGTCGAGTGGTTGGCGTTTATAATGCAATTCAAAAAGCTGTATGGCTTCTGCCTCGCTCAAAAAATCCAATTCCTTGAGGTCAAAGTTTTCTATTTTTTCGCGCGAGGTGGCTAGGAGGTGCCAATGGGGTTGGCTGGGCAAGTAGCTTTGGTATTGCTCCAAGGCAGCCGTGGCATTGTCCAAAATCAGGAGGCAGGGTTGGGCTGGGAGGGCTTTGAGCGCGCTTAGGGTTTCTGCAAATAGCTCGTCTATTTTTTTGCCTGTTCTGTTGATGTTCAACTGCTTTAGCAAGCCTTCGGTATTGACTAGATCTGCTTTGATACTGCTGTTTTTGACTGCAGGGTTTAAGCTGACCCAAAGGATGTGCTGGTATGCCTCGTAGTATTTGGTGAGATAGACTTGGGCTAGGGTGGTTTTGCCAATGCCGCCCATGCCATTCACCACCACAACGTGTTGGTGATTGAATAGCCGTTGGTGTAGGTCTTTTAGGTCGTTGGCGCGGCCAATGATTTTGTGTTCTTCTAGTTTGGGGAGTCGGACACTTAGGTCTTTGGGAGTTTTGTTGGGAGGGGCATTATAAATATTAGTTTGCTTTTCTATGACCGTATCACCAATAGAAACGTTGCCTTTGATATCCGAAACATTGCCTTTGATGCTATTTTTTTGGGTGATGAAATTTGATAATTGTTCCATAAAAAGCTCTCCTACAGCAGCTCGTTCTTGCTCGGCAACTTGCACTAATTCCTTTAGCAAACTGTCTTCTAGTTGCTCTAGTTTATGGAGAATCTCTGGTGCATTGGAGGTGTCTATCTGAATTTGGCTGTCATGGATGCCTTGGATGGTGATGTTGCCGTTGCCGTCTACCTTTATGTTGTTTTTTTGTAGCATGTATCTTTCTTTGTTTGTAAGATACTAAATATGGCTGTTGTTTTTTATGGTTTTAAAAAATAGGGTTTGGTGGGTAGACGCAAGATTTTGTGTCCCTACCCACCAAACCACGCGTTAATGCCCTTCTATGTCCTTTAGGAATTGTTGTTCTAATTCCAATAGCCCTTTTTTGCGTTCCTTCAAACGTCTGCATGGGATGCCTACGTAGATGCCCCAAGGGGCCAATTCTTTTTGGGCAAAGGTCATGCTTCCTAGACTACAGCCTTCGCCAATGGTGCAAGGCCCCATAATGGTAGAATTGGCTCCAATGATAACATGCTTGCCCACTACTACGGGCCCACCAAGATGAGCCGTATATTTTTGAGGAATGGCTTGTGCCGTAAGGTAATCGCCACTATAATCATCTGAAGCACTGTAAATAACTACATTGGCCGCCATACTGCTAAAATCGTGTAAGTCGATGCCATAAAAGCCGCTCAAATGCGCATTTCTAGCAATAAAGACATAATTGCCAATATTGATGTGGCCATTGACAGCCGATAAAATGGCAAAATCGTCAATTCGGACATTGTTACCAATAGAAATATTCTCTTGTCCATAAATTCTAGCATCACTAGAGATTCTAACATTTTTACCGATGGATTTAAAACCAAAATCCTTTAAATCTTCCTCGGTGTAGTATTTACTTTGGAGCATGTTGTTGTGTGTGAATTTACAAAGATTTCGCTCCTCTGGAGCTACAAAGATTTCGCTCCTCTGGAGCTATTAAGATTTCGCTCCTCTGGAGCTACAAAGATGTCGCTCCTCTGGAGCTATTAAGATTTCGCTCCTCTGGAGCTATTAAGATTTCGCTCCTCTGGAGCTATTAAGATTTCGCTCCTGTGGAGCTATTAAGGTTTCGCTCCTATGGAGCTATTAAATACGAATCTCGGTTTTATTTAGAATATTCGATAGCTTACCCTTACTTCATTGAAAACCGTATCTACTTGACTTCCAACAATTCTACCTCAAAAATCAAGGTAGCCCCTGGAGGAATAGTGCCCCCTATCTCTCGATCGCCATAAGCCAAATCTGCAGGAATAAAAAAGCGGTATTTGGCTCCTTTTTTCATGAGGGGAATGCCCTCTTGCCAACCTTTGATAACGGCTTTGAGTGGAAAACTGGCTGGTTGGCCGCGTTCTATCGAGCTGTCGAATACCGTTCCATCTAGCAATTGGCCTGTATAATGGGTGGTAACTGTACTGCTAATCGTTGGGTTGAGTCCTGTTCCTTCTTGGATAATTTCGTACTGTAAGCCATTCGGTAAGCTTACAATGCCTTCTTTTTTGGCGTTTTGCGCTAGAAACAACGCCCCTTTTTCTCGGTTTTTGGCCGCTTCAACACTGTTATCTTTCTCCACTGGTGTAGGCCGTTGTTGTGGTTGACGGGTCTTTATCTTTGCACTGACATAATCATCCAGTGATTTGGCCATGTCCTCCATGTTGTACATGGGCTCTTGCTGCTGCAAGGCAGTGGTATACCCTTCGGCTAGGGTTGCATAATCAAACTCTTGTGACCGCGCTTGTACTTGCTGCACTAAGCCAGCCGATGAGGTATAACCAATCCCCTTGGCAATTTCAGTGGCTGCTTCTTTGTTGGTGGACGGCATATTGGAGGCCATTCTTGTCTTGAGCATTTCCTCTACCTTTTGTAAGGTGGCGGTATTGGCTTCAAATCCTTTGGCAAAGCCTTGGACAAATTGTGCTGCATTGGTTTCGTCGGCAGTAAAATTCAACTCCAATAGGGCTGTGCCTACCGTGTAGCCATAAGCATAGCTCATTTTGCTAGAGGAAGTTCCAGTCTCTGCTTTTTGGCTTACTTCTAGTAATTCTACCTCAAAAATCAACAAAGAATTGGGTGGAATCACACTTGGGCCAGCCACTCCATAGGCCAACGATGGAGGAATAAAAAGTCGGTAGCGCGCGCCTGCTTGCATCAATGCAATACCTTCTTGCCAACCTTCGATTACTTCTGCCAAATCAAAGCTTGCAGGCTCTCCGCGTTCTATAGAACTGTCAAATACCTTTCCGCTAATAAATGTTCCTGTATAATGTACGCGTACATTGCTGTTGATGGAAGCTTGTGGGCCTGTTCCTTTTTTGATAATTTGGTATTGTAAGCCCGAAGCAGTGGTTTTGATCATTGATTTTTTGCCATTTTCTGCTAAGAAGGCTTTTGCTTGTGCTAGGTTTTCTGCGGCTTGCTTTTCGCGACGTGCATCTGCTTTTTTCTGTGCCAAGGCTTGTCTTTCTTCAAAGAAAACGGCTAGACGTTTTCGCTGCTGTTTCACGCTTAGTTTGGGCTTTCTGCCTTTTACAAAATCCAAATACCCTTTTTTGATGGAGGCGTAGTGCAGGTCTTTGTTTTCTAATTCTAACAACGAAACCAAATTACCAAGTGCATTGTATCCCAAATTATAAGCTGTTTGTTGGGCTTCAGCCAAAGTCTTTGCAGCAGTTGTATCTGGATTATCAATGCGTTTCATCAAGCCGTCTACAATAGCTGCTAACTTGGTAGAATCGGGTTTTAGGCCATCTTTGAGTCCTTTTAGCACCTCTGAACTGCTTCGTTCTTTATCTTCAAAATTTTCATTTTCTGTCAAATCGGATGCAAAGCTATAGCCGTAGGCGTAACTTGTTTCCTTCATAACCTTAACAGGTGAAACAGGTTTGCTCTTAGTGGTATCGGTCTGCGCGGTTGCTTGAGCAATGATTACCAACAAACAAAAAATAGAAAGTAGGTGGTTCATAAAAATGATTTTTGAAGCATGTAAAGATGTGTTTAGCTATCTTCTAGTAAATTTTTTACTCGATATGTCGCCAAGGCATTTTGAATTTGTGATGCTTCTGTTGTCTCAGGATAAAATAAGTATGATGGTGCCAAAATAGGTGCTACTGTTGTCACTTCAATGACTATAAAAGCAGTCATTGCAAAAGCATTGCCATACTGTTGTTGAAATAAGTTGGTGTATTCATCATAAGCAGGTTGATCTCGATTGACAAGGGTTGCTTGGCCTTTTATTTTGTAACCTTTTTGGACAAATACATCTACAAAACTCACGCATACTTGTGCCTGTGTTTTAATATTCTTAATAGATTGTGGAGAAGCGACATGAGCAATCACAAAGGTCTGCTCATTGGTACTCAAAAACAGCTCTTTGGGCGATACATTGGGGCAACCATCAGCATCAACAGTTGCCAACCAACACAAAACACTTTGCTGTATATATTGCTGTATGGTGGGTGTTAGCATAAGACTACTATTAAGGATTTACATCCAATAATTCTACATCAAAAATCAAGGTAGAGCCTCCAGGTATTTTGTGCGAAGGCGATTGCTTGCCATAGGCCAATTCTTGTGGAATGTATAAGCGGTATTGACTTCCAACATTCATTAAGGGAATGCCCTCTTGCCAGCCTCTAATAACTTGCCGTACTCCAAAGGTAGCTGGTTGTCCGCGCTCTACAGAGCTGTCAAATACCGTCCCATCAATTAGGGTACCGTGGTAATGTACTTTTACACGATCTTGGAGCGTAGGTTGTGTGCCTGTGCCGCTTCGGATCACTTCGTATTGCAAACCACTCGGCAAGGCCACTACTTCTGGACGGTCTTCGTTTTCTTCCAAAAAGGCTTTTCCTTGGGCAATGGTTTCCGATAAATTGGCACGTGCAGCAGGGCTGTTGTTATTGCGCCACCACCATACGGTAACAAGAGCGATTATCACAATGGCCAGAAAAACAGTTGTATAGTTCATAAAAATAGACAGTGTTTTGGATGTTTTTTTTTATGGATTTTTAGGGGGGTCTAATATAGCAAGGCTGTGTTTAGCAACCAACTAAGTAGACACAAAAAACATCCACTCAATAGTAGGATTATTTCGCGCTCTAAAGGTAGCCAATTCGTTCAACTTATTAAGCACAGCATTATGGATAATAATGAATCTACGGCCTAGTTCATAAGATGTCGTTATAAAAATAAAAAAACAGTGTTGAAATGCTCCAACACTGTTTTTAAATCTTTTAGGTAGTTCCTAATTACTTAGGATTAATTTCAAACAATTCTACATCAAAAATCAAGGCAGAACCTGCTGGAATTTTTGCCCCCATAGCACGTTTGCCATAGGCCAATTCGTAAGGAATAAAGAAGCGGTATTTGCTGCCTACTTTCATCAATGGAATGCCTTCTTGCCAACCTTGAATTACTTGCATGACCCCAAAAGTAGCGGGTTGTCCGCGATCTACCGAACTGTCAAATACCGTTCCGTCAATCAGGGTGCCGTGATAATGTACTTTTACGCGATCTGCTGGAGTTGGGTTGGCCCCCTCACCTTCTACAATCTTAACATACTGCAAACCACTAGGCAAAATAACTACGCCTGGTTTTTTGGCATTTTCTGTTAAGAAATCTTGGCCTGCTTGGATTGTGCGCATCAAGTCTTTTTCACCTGGGTTGATGTCTAGCAATTCTACCTCAAAAACAAGTGTAGAACCACCTGGAATTTTTGGAGAAGGTGCTTTGAGTCCATAAGCTAGTTCTTGTGGAATGTAGAATTTGTATTTGCTTCCTACACGCATCAATGGAATGCCTTCTTGCCAACCTTTGATTACTTGATTGACACCAAAAGTAGCTGGCTCGCCACGCTCTACAGAACTGTCAAAAACGGTTCCGTCGATCAAGGTGCCGTGGTAGTGTGTCTGTACCTTGTCTGCGGCAGTTGGTTGGGCACCTTTGCCTTCTACAATTACCTCATACTGCAAACCACTGGGCAAGGTGATTACACCATCTCTTTTTCCATTTTTCTCCAAAAAGGCTTTTCCTTCTGAAATGGCTTTTTGAGCAGCAGCCAATTCTTTTTCTTCCATTTTCTTTTGGTAAGCTTCGCTATAAGGCTTAAAGAAGTTATTGAGCATAGCTTCCATTTCCTTATCGGTCATTTTGCTTTCCTTGCCTGCGGAGGCATCTTCATAACCTTTTTTGATTTCATCATAATCAAATACATCTTTGGGAATATCGATTTCTACAGCAATGGCTCCCAATGCACTTACTCCCAAATCGTACATGACATCCGTACCTACACTGGCGGTTCCCCCTCCACCAAAACGCTTTTGCAAGTTGGCTTGAGCGGTTTCCAAGGCTTTGGCATCTCCTTCCAATCCTTTTTTGAGTCCCTTAATAAATTGATCTATGTTTTTTTCTTCGGCAGTAAGTGGTGTACGAGCCAAATTTTTAGCCATAATGGCACCATAAGCATAGCTTCTTTGGGCTTTTTCTACTTTGGGGTCAGTGGTTGCGGTGGCCTCTTTGGCGGCTGGTGCTTCTTGTGCTTGACTATTGGTGATTAATCCCAAGGTCAAGGCGAATAATAAGAGGTATGTACTTATTTTTAAGGTTGTAATCATAATACAATTTTTATAAACTATTGGCTGATTAATAATAGAATATGCCGAAATAGTGCTGTTTTAAAGCACTAAAATACACATTCAGCACACAACAAACGAAAACAATGCCATGTATCTGTTGTTAGGGTTTTCTTAAA
>JBGCDW010000009.1:0-12231 GCA_045105775.1 Aureispira sp. | reverse complement strand
ATCAAGCATTATCAAACTTAAGTTTTCCTATCAAATCTTTAAAATATTGAGGACTCCAAATAGCCAATACTTCATCATTGGGTATAAATCTAACAACATCCTCTTTGATATGCTCAAAAGAAACAGCATCTATTTTAGCATTTAGAAGCTGAATAATTTGTTCCTTACTGAGGCTATCCTCTTGCCAATCGTTGGTATCTTTTGCTCTAGTTAAGAAATGATGGACATCTAAAGGAATACCTTTTTTGATGTACCATTCTAAGTCATACCAATCCCTTCCTTTGACTCTTCGAAGCCATTTTCTAAATAGTAGTGCGTGCATCTTTCCTGCAAATAAGCTTGGTTTGGTAAAGGATTTAACATAGAAAGAAAAAGGACGTATTAATAACTTTTCTTCGGTCTCAAAGTTTAGTGGAGGCTGTCGATCTACTTCTATTTTTATTTTCAAAGTTTTATTAGAACGAACGCCAATTTCTTGGATAATATCTTCTAATACAATTTCCTGCCATATCGTTTCCGCCTTCAAAAAAGCCGAATCAATAGCTGTTTGTTTTGTTTTTTTCTTTTCCCTAATACTGACGGTCAATCCCAATGATTGAAATTCATCTAAAATAGAATGGAAGTAGGGTGTAATTGAAAACTTAGAATCGGGTTTTAGCAAGGAAAAATCTAAATCCTCTGAATATCGTTCTAATCCATAAAAAATTCGTAGAGCAGTTCCACCATAAAAAGCAGCTTTTTCAAAAAAATCCGTTCTTGACAAAGCTGCTAAAGTTATTTCTTGCATTATTTCACGCAATGCGGATAATATCTCAGATTCATTTTTGGGGCTATATTCCTCTAACCACTCTTTTATCATAATTCTATTAGTGTTTTAAGGAGCATTTCTATGCTGCTTTTCTTGGGAGTGTTTTTAATCCACAGTTTCAGGAGTTGTGGGTCTAGTGTATGTAATATTTCTTCCTCTATACGAAGATCTTCTATTAAAAATGCTTGTGTTTGTTTGATACTTCTGAGATAAACTTTTGGTGTCAATACAATTTTATCACACAAAGCTTTTTCGGGAGAGGCGACTAGTATCGTTTGTTGAGGAGAAAGTTTTACATTTTTTATTCCATAAGAGTAATAAGGAAGTTTTAACTGTCGATAACTAAACCGTCCAACAGGAGTTTTGTACAAGGTTGAAGTTTTGATAGTTACAGAACTAATTTCATAGCTGCGTTCTGGTATCATATTCCAATAGGATAATGCGGATTCTAAAGATACGTAACTAGGACCTCGAAGATGATTTGCTATTAAAAAAGGTTCTGGAGTAGATAAACTTATTTTTGGCCCTGTTATATACAGTCCTCGTCTAAGAGAGATCAGTTCTTGATTTTTGATTAGTGTGCTAATTTTGTCATTGGGGCGTTTGTAGTCACTTAATAATTTTAGAATTAAGTGTCTTGGCATCGGAGCTTCTACATACTTTTGTATTGCTTTTGTAATATCCATATTGCAATTATTTTATAAGATAATCGGGTTTTTGCCGATTATCTGTTGTAAAAATAACAATTTAATGTAGAAATAGCAACAGATAATCGATTTTTTACCGATCATCTATCTGAAAAATTACAAAAACCAACTTCAGGAGTACGGGTTGCATGGAGCCTGTGCGTGTAGAGGCCGAGCAAGCACTTAGCGCATTAAAGAAGCGAGGGATGTGGCGAGTCAGGCGGCGAGTCTATTGTTGGAAGAAGGGACAATTGTGTTGTCGGATCACAAGAAATTATTGCATGGTCGTGGAAGTTTTAAGGCAGGCAATATAGGTGAACGACGTTGGTTGCAACGGGCGCATTTGTGTAAGTCCAATTAAAGCCACTGCTAATGGCTAAAAACAAATTTGGAGGAGTCTAGGACTCCTCCAAGTTTTAATCTCTTATAGCCCAATCATTGTTGTTAGACCTTTTAGAGTTATAGGTTATTTATTTTTTAATTTTCCCATGATGGTGGTTAGCGAAGCTTTGATCTTTTTAGTAGCTTCTTCCAATGCTTTTCCTGTCGTTTCACTTTTGCTTGTGACTATAACTGGTTTTAATCCTTGCAATCGCGCTTCTATTTTGCACTGAATGTCATCTGCTCCACCTTTGTCGGCATTCTGATCTGAAAGATGTACTTCCACGCGTGTAATGTGATCAGAAAAATGTCTTAAGGCTTCTTCTACTCTTTGGGTTACATATGCTTCCAATCGTTCTGTTCCTTCAATGTTCTTATCGGTATTCAATTGTACTTTCATAAAGTATTATTGGTTTTATTTTAATTGTTAATGAATAAACAACTTCACTGTCTTATTCTTAAGTGTTTCGTACTAATTTAAACAATAAAAACAAGACTAAGGTTCCTAATTTAAAGTAGAAATAATCAACTAAATTAAAAAGCCTACTAGAGTGAAATTATTACATATCTTCACAAGATGCTCATTTAAAGAAAGATATCGTTCTTTTATAACCTTGAGATGGTGTATTTGATGAGCAGTAATAGTAAGGCCAATGGCAGAAAATGGCATTTTGTATTAAAAAAATATAAACAATTTAAAATACTGCTGTTGCTTCTGGTTCTGATTTTTCCATTGGTAATTGTTGATAGCATGAGATAAGCCGTTTGCAGGGAAGCTCCTACGCCTGCCCTACAAACAGCTTTATATAAATACATTTTTTAGTCGTGTTTATTCTTTGTCTACAGTCGTTTTTTTGTTCTTCACATGCTTTTCGAGCCATTGATCTTGTTCCCACAATACATGCAGAATACTTTCTTTGGAACGATAGCCGTGGCTTTCTTTGGGAAGCATGACCAAGCGTACCGTGGCTCCCAAGCCTTTGAGTGCATTGAAGTAACGCTCACTTTGCATGGGATAAGTTCCCGAATTGTTGTCTGCCTTTCCGTGAATCAACAACAAGGGTTGGTTCATTTTTTCGGCGTGCATAAATGGAGACATGGTATTGTAAATGGCTGGTGCATCCCAATAACTTCTTTCTTCACTCTGAAAACCAAAAGGAGTCAAGGTTCTATTGTAGGCCCCACTTCTAGCTATACCTGCGGCGAACAAATTGGAGTGCGAGAGCAAATTGGCGACCATAAAAGCACCATAACTGTGCCCACCAACTGCCACACGTTCTCTATCTATATACCCCAACTCGTCAACAGCATCAATAGCCGCCTTGGCATTGGCCACCAATTGTTTTCTGAACGAATCATTGGGTTCTTCATCGCCTTCTCCTACAATGGGAAACGAAGCATCATCCAGCACTACATAGCCTCTAGTGACCCAATAGATCATAGAACCATAGTAGGGATAGGTGAATTCGTTTGGGTTTTTGGTGCTCTGTCCAGCACTCGATTTGTCCTTGTACTCGGTAGGATAGGCCCACATAATCATAGGCATTTTTTCCTTTTTACTTTTATCATAACCTATGGGCAAATACAAAGTTCCAGAAAGCTCCACCCCATCGTCACGCTTGTAATTAATCACCTCTTTGTGTACATTTTGAATACTTTTGAAAGGATTTTCAAAATGCGTAATTTGATCTAAACTCTTCTTCTGTACTTGCCTAAAATAATAGTTGGGATATTCGGTAGGGGATTCAATTCTTACCAATAACTCCTTTTTTTTAGGGTCATAATTGCGAATATCTTCCACCTTATCTGCGTATTCAGATTGGTATAAACGCTTCTTTTTTTGTGTTTTTAGATTCAATTGATCCACAAATGGAAATTGCCCTTCCTTGGTAAATCCATCTCCTATTGAAAATACTTGATTGTTGACAATAGTTAATACACTACTTCCCATTGCATTCCTTTCTGTGACAAAAGTTCCAGGATCATTGTATCGATCTTGGTAATTTCTATCGTGAAGCAATACAGGTTTTTGTGCAGCATTGGATGGATTGAAGATATAGGACTTTGTATTTCTGGTATTCCACCAATAATCGTATGCAATGGCTACCGCATCATTGCCCCATGCTATAGAGTAGGCTCTATTAATCGTCTTTAAAAGGCTTTTTCCTTCGCCATTAAAAGGGGCTTCCAATTGAAAGACCTCATCGCGATATTCCACTTTATTTTCTGGGTCGCCACCGTCCAAGGCCATCGTATAAGTCAAGATTGCTGGCTTGTCACTGCGCCAGTTAAAGTTGCGTTTGCCTGTTCTCACCGCCATAAACCCCTTGGGAAGATCCTCTATCAAGGGAACTTCCAATACGGTTTCTACTTGCTTGCCCTCTTTGGTATAAATAGTTGTTTTGGAAGGGAATCTTCTGTAAGGAACCAAATATGAAAAAGGTTTTTCGACCGTAACGACCATTACATAATTGCCATCGGGAGAGAAACTGATCGTCGTATAAATATCATTGTCCAACCATTTTTCTTTGGAGCCATCTAGCGAAACTTTATAGATTTCTGAGGAGGCAAGTTGTTCAAAATTATGCTCATCATTCTTGTTCTTCAACAAATCCTGATAGGTTCTATTTTGTGCTTTTTTTCCATCATTAACAGAGATAGTTGGCCCTGTAGGTACGGCTGTTTTGGTATCAATGAGTGGTTTTCTGTTTTCCGAAACCATTTTTACCAACAAAGATTTTCCATCCTCCAACCAATTGATAACACCGCCTACATTGGCATTGAGTTTGGCTTCTGTAATTTTTGATACAGAGGCCGTATTAATATCCAGCACCCAAGCTTCTACACCAGTAGCAGTGGTATTGGTCAAGGCAATTTTACGTTGATCGGGCGACCAACGAAAGTTGGTTAGTTTTGGATTTTGTGGCAAGCCTTTGACGGCCACCAATTCTGCATTCTTTTTGCCAAGTTGTTTGATTTTGACATTATTAAAATAAGTAACCCTACTTCCAATGTTGGTTTTGGGATCAATTCGTAAGCCCCCCAAGCGCAATTCCTCTTTAGACAATTCTTCAATAGATTTGTACGAATTCCTGTAAAGGAGAATCATGTTTTCTTTCTTGTCATCTAGCAATACACTAGGTGCCCTAGATACATCGACCAGTTCCAATATCTCCTTTGGAGGTTTTTGATAAGCATTATCCTGAGCGTAGGTATAGGTGATTAACAAACAAAAAACGACACTAAAAAAATAATTCATAGCAGTAAATTAATGTGTTTGGTTTAGTAATGGCATGGTGTAAACAATAAACCCAAGATATTGCATTTGGATGAATGGTAAGTAGATTGATGGACGGAGGGAGGTTTAATTTCGACAGAAGGAAAGGAGAGGAGCGATACTGATGTTGTTAAGTAATGGTTATCCCGAATAGAATTTATGAAAAGAGAGCTGTTCTGATTTTTTTCTTTAGCAAAGAAGCGAAAAGGTGCATCCTCGGAGAGGCTGTGCCTCTTTCGATGATGCAGATAAAGGAAAAAATGCTACAGTGAACCATACAACTTTATTCGTGATAACCATTAGTAGTCTTAAAAAAGTTTTCGTACTAACAACCGAGGCTATGCCGAGCTCGCGTAAGCAAACGATTCTTTTGCCCTAGCTCGGCGTTGAGTCTGACTATTCGATACACTATATCAAATAGATCAGATCGCTTCGCGAGTCGCTCATTTTTCATTGTACGATTTTTTTTTGCACCTACTTAATAATTGGAGCAGGGGCATACAAATAGCCTTGCCCAACATTAAGTTGAGCAAGGCTATTGGATTATTTTCTATAGAATTAATACTCTTATTGGGGTTATCCTGTGCTCTTTAATCCACCAGATAGCGCATTTACCAGTACCAAGAGTTGTATTAATATGTCACCTTGTTCAGAACCATTCTGTTTGATAGCCCGCCAATTGCTGAGGGTTTCAATTTGAATAGCATGTAGTTCTTGCAAGGCACTTTTTCTCAATTTAATGTTTTCCAATTTAGAAACACGTCGCGTTTCTACAGGCTCCACCATAATATTTTGGATTTCCTGTACACAAGTCTGATAATCCGTCAAAATTAGCTCCATCAATTCCTTTCTGATAGAGTCATCTTGAACCAAATCAGCAAATTTTTTCATAATATCAACATCGGCCGCTAATAGATTGGATTCAATCTGAATGAGACGATACTTCAAGAACGGCCATTCTTTGTTTAAATGCTTCAAGCGTTCAAAATCTTCTGGATACTCTTGTGCAAATTGTTTCAGAGCAGCCCCCATCCCAAACCAGCCTGTAAGGTTAAATCGGGCTTGACTCCAACTAAATACCCAAGGAATAGCGCGCAGGTCATCCAAAGAGCGTTGCCCTGTTCTACGGGCAGGTCTAGAGCCAATCTTACTTTGCTCCAATACATCAATAGGCGTAGCCGCTGTATAGAAATCAATAAATTGGGGATGATCTAGTAATTTTCGATAATTTTGTCTGGTCAAATCTACCAAATAATCCATCATTTTGTACAAGTGCTCATCGTTGGATTCATTGCTAGGAATCAGGGCTTGTTTAGCCGTTCCTGCTACCATCATTTCCAAGTTATAAGTGGCGGTAAGACGATTGGCAAATTGATTGGCAATGGTTTCTCCTTGGATGGTCATTTTCATCTGGCCACTCATAGAGCCAGGGGGCATACTAGCTAAAAAGCGATGAATTTTTCCACCACCACGGCTAATGGTTCCACCACGCCCATGAAAGAAGCACAACTTAACCCCCATTTCGCGAGCTGCTTTGGTGAGGTTTTCTTCGGCTTTGTAGATATTCCACCGACTTGCCAAGATGCCCCCATCTTTATTACTATCGCTATAACCCAACATGATTTCTTGTGTAAAGTCGGGTAAAGCTTCGCGCTGTTTTTGTAGTATAGGGTGTTCCAAGTAAGCTTTAAGAATTTCAGGCCCTGCAATCAAATCGTCAATGGTCTCTAAGAGCGGAGCCACTGGAAGGTTGGCATCCTTCAAGCCCACTTCTCGCAAGAGCAAAAACACCAACAACAAGTCGCTCAAGCTTCTGGTCATACTCACAATGACGGAACCAATGCCCGCTTTGCCATATTGGTCAATATAGGCTTTTACTTCCCGCAAATAACCCAATACATTATCGGCTTCTGGTCCACAGGAAGTACCTGTTACCAAAAATGGGCGATTGCTTTTCAGTTCCTGATTCAAAAAATCCAATCGTTTTTCTTCATCCCAACTGCCATAATCCGAATCATCATAGCCCGATGCCGCCAAAATTTGGCTAATGGTTTTTTCGTGGTAAGAACTGTTTTGTCGAATGTCTAGTTTTACCAAATGAAAACCAAAACACTGCACCACACGCTCTAGTGGAAACATCCATTGTTTGGCAATACGCACCGCTCCCAAGTCAATCAACAACTGTCTCAATTTCTTGAGTTCTTTCGCCAGACTATCGGCAGATTCAAAATACCCTGCTTTACCAAGGCTATAATCGTCATGAATGGTATTGTTTAATCGTACCAAAAGCAAATTTACAAACTGACGCAAAGGCTCGGAAGGGTTTCTTTTTAGGGCTTGCTGGCCTGCTGCTCCAAATAATTCGGCAGTGATTTGTACTTCATATACAAAGTCTTGTGGAATGGTAATTCGATAACTCGAAAAGCTGAGTTTTCCTGCCAAATCAAACAGTTGATGCTGTATCATTTTGAGTGCCGCCTGACGGTGCAAGCGCAAGGTAGAAGCCGTAAATGCGGGTGTAACAAAGGGGTGTCCATCGCGATCACCTCCTACCCAACTACCAAACTGTGTCAAAGGGAAATGCTCGGGCCACTCCAACAATTCAGGCGAAAAACCAAAGGTTGTCCACGCATCTAGCAAGCTTTGATCTGTCAGACGCACCGCTTCTGGAAATGCCTTTACAAAATAGTGCATCAGGTTATTTCTTTCATCCTCCAAACTTGGTTTTTGCAGATAAATTTCGCCTGTACGCCACCAACGCTCCATAAAACTAATAATCTCTTGTTTGATCGTAGCTTTTTCAGAAGTAGACCAATTGGGGTTTTCTTTTTTAACCAATAACAGATAAACCTCTCGGTGAATACCGATTACCGTCAATCGTTTGGCCTCGGTAGGGTGGGCCGTCAAAACAGGCATAACGTTGATTTTGCGTAGAGTTTGTGCAATTTCTTGTTCATCTATGCCTGCCGTTTTCCACTGGTGCAGCGTTTCTCCCCACGATCCCCGAATGGATTCCAAGCCCGAATGTGTTTTTGCTTTTCGACGAAACTGGGTCGCGGCATTCTCTTCGGCCAGATTGAGCAATTCAAAACAAACACCAATGGCCTGTGTCAATTTGTCATTAGAATAACGGCCTTCTTCGGAAAGCTCTTGAGGATCAAAGGGCAAGGCATTGGCTATATTGCCCTCGCCTATAGAGGTCAACATTTCTTTGAACAAGGAGATCAGATATTGGAAATCTACCTTGATCTTCTCAAGCTCTTGGTGTTGGAGTGCTATTTTTGTCATTGTAGTATGCTTTATATATGGTTGTCTTGTGGAGAATGGTGTTGTTTGGATAATACGTCTTGGGGGGAGATGTTCCAGCCAGTAAGCCTGCTCATTTGTGACGTAGACAAAAGACATTGCTTACCAATTATAGTACATCACACTATAATACAAAAAAAAGCGCAATGTTTTTGAAAAAAGCATGGATAACTGTATCAAGTAGGCGGACATGAGAGGAGGGATAACATAAGGTATCAGAACCGAGGTTATGGTGATTTTATACCAATTATTACAAATTTTTCCTAACGATGAGGTGGATTATTGTTTTGTTGATTAGGGGGCATGATTCGAACTGGCAGGAGGAGATTTGAGGATTTATTTACAAAAAGGCTAACAAATGACAGAATATTTAGCTCATTATTGGGCGGCTTAATCCAATTATCTGCGTGTCCTTTTTTTTGGCGAACTTCAGTTATCTTAATTCCTAGTTGGTGGGTAGTTTATATGAAATTTACATGCATTTCATTTGATAATCTATTGAATCAATTTTAAACTCAATTTCAGGTATGAAATCAAGTGATAGTACACTAAAGAGGTTAAAATTATCTTCAATAAAATGGGAGAATTCTTGAACGAATTCCCATTTGTCATATTCCTCATTATAAGTAGCTTCTGTTCGATCTTCTATCAATATGCTTGCCTCATAACTGTAGTATACATCTAATTCAATTTTTGCTGCATCACTACCCAAATTCATTATAATATAATCTGAAATTTTAGGTTCATCGACATAAAGGAATTCAATTTCTTTTACAATGTAACCTGGAGATGGTTGAAGTAAATCATACTTGATATCACCTATTAGTTTATCTTTAATGATTTGAAGGATTTTATCTTTATGATCCTCAAAAGCTTTTTCCGCTTTTTGAATGATGCTCCTTTGTTCCTTAAAGTAAAGCGTTTTGTTTGCAATAGCTATAAATTTTCTGATGTTAGTTGGTATCAGACTTGGATGTTTATAACTCAGCATATCTTTATCCAAACTAATTATATAACAGGACTTTTTTTGCTTTTGACACCACGATTGAATAATTTCCAAAGTGAAAGCATCTGGAAATTCAGCTTTCTTCTTTCCATTTCCAAATGGAAATTCTCTGTTAAAATACTTGTCGAAAATTTTTTCAGGATTTATGCTTAAAAACGGTAATATTTCAATAGAAGCAAACTTTATTGTCTCGTCGAAAGTTTTTTTGAATTGATTAAAAGCTTCTTCTTGTATATTACTTATATCTTCTTGTATGCTATTTACATTGAAGAGTGAATTATATTTTTCAATATTTCTTAAAATTCTAACTTTGCCTTTAAAGGAGTTTATTTGTTGAATAGATTTATTAATATTAAATTTTGCTCTAGAAAGTATTTCTTTGTATGTAAGTATAGGCATTAAAACCTGTACAACCCCTCTGGAGCTTAAATTAAATATTTCTTTGATTTTATTCCCTTGAGTGAAGTTTTCTGATTCAAAGACTGAGGTGTCAATAAAAATTGTCAGTTGTTTCATCTTGGTTAGATCTAATGTTAGAAGTAGTTAAATGCAGGCGATCTACAAACAAGCTGCATTATACGTCTTATTCGTTCTACTACTACTATCTATAATAGATTGATAAGCAGCATCTAAAGATAGACCATTGTCTGTGTTTTTTTTCAACAAATATTCAAAAGTTGGGCCATCAGGATTGCCATATTTTTGCTTGTCTCGTACTTGTAGTGCTTTTACGGCTGCTTTATCTTGCATTAAAAAACGAGCATTGCCCCGCGCTTCGTGTCTCATTTTATAAGCTTTTTGGGCACGAGTCTTTAGGTCTATGCCATCTTGTTTCCATTTTTGATTAATAACCCCAATGGCAACCACTTGATAATTGTACCAAAGACGAATTTCACAATCTGTTTTGGGTATTTCTATTAAGTTATTGGCTGCCTTTAGACTGGGAATCCAGATTTTTTGTCCAATTTTTATATCATTGGCACTGGCTATTTTTGCAAAACTCTTATCAGAGGCTGCTTTTTGGTTGGTTCCCTCAATGATGTGGTGGTAAAACTGGGGAGCACCATAAGCCGTTTTAGCAATTTGCATCAACCAATCCCCCTGTTGAATGGTGTAGGCGTTATTGGGGGTTTGAGCAAAGGAAGGCAATGATAGTAAGCCAATAAAAAGGAATATACTTAGCACTTGTGTTTTTAATTTCATGAGATTGGTAGTTTAAATACGGTATTATAATTATTTAGGCTCTATGGTTTTATTCATCTAATTTTAACAGCCACTCAAATGCCCACCAAAACTCTCCTCCATCTTGTTTTATTTGTACACTTCTATCTTCGGGATCAACCAATGAAATTTCTACTTTTCTTCCAAGGTATTCTTCCATATCTTCTTCAATCCAACCTATATTAGAACGTACAGAGGAGGGTTTTCGGGAAACCAATCGAACAAACTCTCCAACACTGAATTCTGTGGAACTATTGCTTCTGACTGCCTCTTGTGTTGGTTTTGTTATCTTTGGTACTGGTTTGCCAGCTAGTCTGTCTTGGAGTTCAGTATAATATTTTTCAATATCATTGATGTCTCTTGCAAGGTATTTGGAGATGGGATGAGGAATATCATTGGCACCCAAATAAAGTAAAATGATAATCACTTTCTTTTCCAAGGCAAGTGCTCCACCCAACTCTATCAATACCCAATGACTTTTTATAGATTCGGGTGTTAGCAACAATAAAAAATCATCACTTCCATGAAGGTGCGAGCGAATCTCCTCATCAATGGATTGTCCTGTTTCAATATCCTTTTCATCCAAAAATGTGGTACACCCAAGCTCGATTATTTCTTCTGATAGTTTTCTGGCAATCCACTTATCTTTGCTGGAATGACTTATAAATACTTTCATTTTATTATCCTTTAAGAATTCAACGCTATTTTGAAAACTTGTTACAAATCTTCAGAGCTTTTAGTCCTGCTGTTTGATCGTTGTTGGTAAGCCAATTTATGTACGTTGTTTTTAGATGCTCCTACAATCGAATGACTTTTTTTACGCTTGCCCCCTTGTTAGTTGTCATTCTTATAAAGTATATCCCAGCCTCTTGGAGTTGTATAACATGCTGCTGTAGATTACGAGGATACTCATTGGACAGCACCCTGCCATTAACGTCTAACACTTCGAGGAGAATATCTTCCTGTGGTTCTTCAAATTGAAGGGTAACCAATCCATTTTTTGAAGGATTGGGATAGGTGGTTACGGCTATTTTATTATTGTCCTTTAAGTAGGGGACATTGGTGAAAACTGGTGCTGCAAATACGCCATGCCCCCAGTGTAACCGTCCAAATTGTACACAAACAAATACAATGTACTGGTAGTCGTTGATGCCTGTTCCTGTTGGTAAGTTAAAAGACCTTGGACCAGAAGAATAATTCAGGCCACTAATGGTTCCAATATTTTCTACCAACAACCATCCTGTCGTATCAATAGGAGTGGTGTAGTTGCTACTATTGGTTAGAAATACATGCACATCATATACATTGCTTTGTGTCAAGTAATCATTTTCAAATCGAAGCACTAAGGAACTGTCACTATACAATTCTTGATGCACGGTTCCCTGAAGGGAGTAATCCCCATTTACGAGGGATGCGGTTCTTGTTTCTACAAGGCTTTGCCCCAATGAAAGTTGTGCATACAATGTTATAAAAATCAATACTATTCTTGTCATAATAAAATTTATTTAAAGCCTTTATCCAAACGACAACCTACAACTATAAAATC
>JBGCDW010000008.1:0-22790 GCA_045105775.1 Aureispira sp. | reverse complement strand
CGCTCAACGACATAGCGCGGCATACCCGCCATTTTGGCCACGTGGATACCAAAACTGTGGTGCGAGCCACCTTCTTGGAGCGTTCTTAAGAACAATACCTTGTCTTGAAGCTCTTTGGTAGAGACGTGGTAGTTTTTGATTCTTGGAAAACGCTCGGCCAGTTCGTTTAGTTCGTGATAATGCGTAGCAAAAAGCGTTTTGGGTTGTGCAATGCTGTTGCTGTGCAAGAATTCGGCAATCGACCAAGCAATAGAAATGCCATCATAAGTACTCGTTCCACGGCCAATTTCATCCAATAAAATCAAACTTCGGGGCGAGATATTATTTAAAATAGAAGCCGTTTCGTTCATTTCTACCATGAAGGTCGATTCGCCCGAAGAAATATTATCGGAAGCCCCCACTCTGGTAAAGACCTTATCAATCATCCCCAAATTGGCCGATATGGCTGGTACAAAACTTCCCATTTGTGCCATCAGGGCAATGAGTGCTGTTTGGCGCAACAAAGCCGATTTTCCCGACATGTTGGGGCCTGTTATCATAATTACTTGCTGCTCCCCATTGCTGAGGTAAATATCGTTGGGCACATACTCCTCCCCTAGTTTCAATTGCTTTTCAATAACAGGGTGACGGCCAGCTTTAATATCTATGGTGAGGCTATCATCCATCGTTGGGCAACAATAATTGTTGAGCAAGGCCACCTTGGCAAAGGAAGCCAAACAATCCAATTGGGCTACTAGAATAGCATTGGTTTGTATGGGTGTAATAAAATCTGTGAGGGCAAAAACCAACTCGGCATACAATTGCTGCTCTAGTGCTAAGATTTTCTCTTGCGCGCCTAAAATCTTGACCTCCAATACTTTTAGGTCATCGGTAATGTAGCGTTCGGCATTGGTGAGGGTTTGTTTGCGAACCCAATAATCGGGCACCAAGCCTTTGTTTTTGTATTTGTTGGTTACTTCTAGGTAATAACCAAACACATTGTTAAACCCAATCTTAAGATTGTCAATGCCTGTGGCAGTCGCCTCTTTTTGTTGTATTTGTAACAAATGGTCTTTGCTGTTTTTAACCAAATCCCGCAACTCGTCCAACTCGGCAGAAATACCATCGGCCATTACGCCCCCTTTGTCTATTTTGACGGGCGGCTCTTCTACTAACTCTTGGGCAATTTTATCGCGAATAATTGTACACAATTGCAAGCGTTCGCCAATAGATTGGAGCTGCTGGTTTTGGCTCTTGCCCAATGCCTCTTTGAGTGGTTCTAGCGCGCGCAAGGCGCGTTCTAATTGCTTAACCTCTCTAGGGTGGATTTTGCCCAATGGCACTTTAGAAATTAGACGTTCCAAGTCCCCAATTTGGCGTACTTGTAGATCCAATAAGGTCATTAAAGGCTCTTGATCTATAAAATATTGCACCATCTCGTGGCGCGCTGTTACTGCTTTTCGATCTTTGAGCGGCAGCAATATCCATTTCTTCAATAGGCGTGTTCCCATAGGAGAAATGGTATGATCCAAGATATTGACCAAGGGAACCCCCGAAGCATGAGGAGAATGCACCAATTCTAGGTTTCGGATGGTAAATTTATCCAACCAGACGTAACGTTCGGGTTGTATGCGGGCTATATTGGTAATGTGTCTCAAATTGGTATTTTCGGTAGAAGCCACATAATGCAGTACCGCCCCAGCCGCTACCTGTGCCAAGGGCAAGCCCTCTACTCCAAAACCTTTTAGGGAAGCTACCTCAAATTGTTCGTACAATTTGCCTTGAGCATAATCGCCTGTAAACACCCAATCGTCAATGCCGTATTGGTAATAATTATCGCCCAATTGCTCCAATACTTGCTGTTGTAGTGCCTTAGAAAAAATCACTTCGGAAGGGCGAAAGCTCTGTAGGAGTTTGTCAATATACTGGTAGTTGCCTTCACTCACCAAAAATTCCCCTGTAGAAATATCCAACAAAGCCAAACCTAGCTGCTCTTTCTTACCAAAATGCAACGCTGCCAAATAGTTGTTGCTCTTATGATCTAAGATTTTGTCATTAACGGTGACCCCTGGAGTTACAATTTCGGTCACGCCACGTTTCACCAATTTTTTGAGCTTGCTGGGCTTTTCGAGCTGATCGCACACAGCTACCCGATAACCTGCTTGCACCAACTTGGGCAAATAGGTATCTAGAGAGTGATACGGAAACCCTGCCAATTCTACTTTAGAAGGACCATTGTTGCGCGCCGTGAGTACAATCCCCAATACATTGGAAGCCGTAATGGCATCCTCTGAAAAGGTTTCGTAAAAATCCCCTACTCTAAATAACAAAATAGCATCCGAATACTGTGCCTTGAGGTCATTGTATTGCGCCATCAAGGGAGTTACTTTTTTGTTTTTTGGTTTTGCTTTGGTTATTTTTCTTTTGGCCACTAGTATATATTTTTGGTCATAAAAGGCAGGGGGTAAAATACAAAAAACCCACCTTTTGAGTGGATTTTTTGCTTTATTTTCGATAATAATAATTGTTATAGTTTATGCTTCAACCGCCTCTTTGGTACGATGTCCTACCAAGCCATAAAATAGGATGTAGCAATAGCAGATAATTGGGGTAAGGAAGGATAATTGGATGCCTACTAAATCGCTTATAAAACCTTGCAGGGGTGGAATAAATGCCCCTCCAAAAATAGCCATGACCAACAAGGAAGAACCTTGACTCGTATAAACGCCCAAATCTTTGATGCCCAATGTAAAGATATTAGACCACATAATAGAATTGAACAAACCAATACTCAATAAGGCCCATAAGGATAATTTGGTTTCGCCTCCAAATACCCCTATCAAGAGCAATACAATGACAACCACACAGAAAATACTCAAGGAACGTGCTGCATTGGATTTCCCTAAAAGAAATGCCCCATAATTGAGCACTAAAAAGAGTAGGTAAAAAGCCACTTCGCCAAATTCTAGTCCAGCAAACATTACCGCTCCAGATTTGTCTACATCCAATCCAGTTACCATATAAATAAAAGCAAAAATACCGACAGAAATAGCCGCCATCATGGGGTATTTCTTAGTTGCAGCTAGTTCTTGGTTGAGCGACACCGCTCCCAACAAACGCCCTATCATTGCCCCGCCCCAGTAGAAAGCCAAATAAGCCCCTGCTTTCGTCGGTTCAAACCCAAAGGTATTTTCCATAAAGGGCATCAACCAGCTTCCTATAGCGACTTCTGCCCCCACATAAAAAAAGATCGCTCCAATGCCCCATTTGAGTTGCGGAAATTGCAACACAGCCAAACCGCCTTCTACTTTTTCATTATTGGTATACGCTGGCATACTGGCACGCCAAACAATCAATGCCAATATCAAAAATAAGGAGCCTGTGATTAAGTAAGTCGATGAAATGGCATCCAAAGTCGGTTCTGTACCATTGGTAAACACCTTAAAAATCAACAAAGAGGCCGCCAAAGGAGCAATAGTAGTTCCCAGCGAGTTAAACCCTTGTGCTAAGTTTAGTCGGCTCGAAGCCGTCTCTCTGCTTCCCATAATCGCTGCATAGGGATTGGCACAAATCTGCAACAAGGTAATTCCTGATGCTAGAATGAATAAAGAGGCCAAAAACATAGGGTAGGATTCGGCCAGTGCCGAAGGATAAAAGGCAAAACAGCCCAAACTACATATGCCCAAACTATAGGCCATTCCTTTTTTGTACCCAATCTTATTGATGGGGTCTTCGCCTCTAGTAGTGGATACCAAAAAGTAAATGAGGGAAACAAAAAAGAAGGCTATAAAAAATGCAGACTGCACCAAACCTGCATGAAATGCCTGCAAATCAAAAATTTTCTTGAATGCTGAAATGAGTGGGTCATTCACAACGGTAATAAATCCCCACATAAAAAACAGGGTCGTCAGTAAGCCAAATGCCCCTTTGTATTGTTGTGTGTTGTCAGAATTTTCGTCTAGTGGACGATCAGTCATTGAAGGAGGAAGAGAGCCAGCCATAAGTTGTTTTTTTTATAAAAATAGGGGTAGAATTCCCCCAAATATTATGTACAATATTTTTACAGACAATTAGCTGACCAAAATAACAAAAGCTCCCTATTGAAGCGGCTATTTATCAACTCTTTTTTATTTTTAATCCCTTAACTTTAGGACAGTTTTTTGAAGGCACAAAATTTATCCCCACATGTCAGCCACCAACCAGTACTATTTTGTTTGTTTACAACCACAACATCAACCAACGGATACCGACCTCACTAGCCAGTATCAAGCCTTTCAAGCCTGGTTACAAAGGATAGAAGGAAATTGGGCCCACATGCCTACTCCCTTAAGCATCCAATACCAGCCCAACCAACTGCTTTTGATTTGGCCAACGAATATAACGTTATTAGCCCTTATCAATATCCTAGCCCAATTAGGCCAACACAGTTATATTGCCATCAACCAAGGAACGGCTATTTATGATCCACAACGCCAATGGTATTACAGTCATCTTCCAGCACAATTAAATGCCTTTATAGAAGTAGGAAAACACCACCAACACTCCATTATCATTGGAGAACAAGCCAGCCAAGTGCTCCCCCAAGAGCAATTGACATACTTAACTAGAAGTTATTTTGCAGGAGCAACAACGGCCTTGGAAGTGTATGCTTGGGAATAGTTCTTACAAACAATAAAAGAGAAAAAGCGCGTGGCCTTCTCTCCTTTATAAATGAAGTTGTTTATAGGTCAATTTTTTTAAAAAATTCTAATTCCAGCAATTTTACCTTCTTGCTTAAAATCAGCAGCATTGAGTAGTACGCTATCTGATTTGTTTGCTTTTTTAGTGCCTGTAAAGTCAGCATCACTCAATACAAACTGAACAGAGGATTGCTTAGTATTTGCATAATAAAAGCCCCCTACATAGGTATAACTAAAGCTCACATCGGTGTAGGTTTCTTGCAATTCCTTGATCGTGCTGCCTTTGCCAAGGCCATTTGCCATTTTGTAACGAGTAGAGAGCACCATGATGCGTCCAACTGCGTCTTCAAATTGTTCTGTCTCTAAGTTATAATTGGGTGTTATTCTCAACAAAGGCTCTCCTTCTGCAAAAACAAGATAAAAAGGTTCTTCTGATCCTTCTGCCATCATTGTCCGTTTTTCCAAGGTGTACCCTTTTTCTTCGGCTACCGTCGTAATCGCTCCACCAACCTTAAAATCGCCAGCTCTTTGATCCTCAATCGTATAATCCATTGCAGGTTCAGAAGCGGTGGCACTCACTTCTTCAGCCATGCTTGCCGAGGCTACTTCTCCTTTAGGTTCCTGCATACTTTCAGTTGCAGTGCTTTCAGTTGCAGTACTTTCTTGAGCAACCGAAGCATTCTCACAACTATAAACAACAGCAGAGAAGCAAAGTAGAATACAAATAAACAGGTGGTACGTTTTCATAAATTAGTAATTTGTGTTTATAATAAGATGATAAACAGCCTAAAAGGACTATTTATTTTTGCACAATATAAAATACTTCCTGCAATTTACCTAAAAGAGTTCTAACCGTTCTTTAGTAATTTTATAATGTTGAATCAGACGCTCTACCAAAACGCGTTCTACCAAGAAAGGAGCTACCGCTATACTAGTTTCTATATTTCCTTTGTGATCTAAATTCACTAATTTAATTGCTGCATAATTCTTTTGGCTCTTGGGCAAATGATACAACTCCAATAAACGATATCGGCCTGCTTTGCCCAAAGGAGCTTGCTCTATAGTGGTCATAGGATCGCGCTGCAAATCCAAGGGAAATTGTTCTAATAATAGGGTTCCAAATTTGCGATCAAGGATGTATTTGTCATACCATTTTTCTCGCTCTTTAGAATAAGGAATCAACGGCACTTTCCATATAAACAAAGCAGGACACAACAACAACAGCAATGCCTCCAAAATCCAAAACAACACCAACATCATCCCATTTAAGGGCGCGCCTCCTACCTCCCAAAACCCAAACTGATACAAGGACTGCAACAACTCCCCTGTAAAATCAGCGTCTAACACAACCGCCAAATTTTCCCCATAATATCCCAATGAAGGCAAGTGTCCAACGTCTAAATACATCAAGAAAGCTGCCCATTGCCCATAAAACAAACATAGACTAGATAGAAGGGCGACTAAAAGTTGACTTTTTTTGTTGTACAACTTAAACCAACGCGTCAAGAAACGAATTACCCAGCTCCAAGCCAATACCACCACAAAAACAATGACAGGTAACAGCCAAACAAAAGGAAGCGTAACCATTAATGTGGTATAAACATACGCCAGTAATATGGTCAAAGGAATGCTCAACAAGGAGGTATACAAAATACCTGCGCTCGCCCATTCTTTGGGGGCTTGATAATAATGAAGCATGGGATTTAAAGTTTTGGAGATTAAAAACGAAGGTTATTCCACCGCAGCAATGCCTGGGAGCACCTTACCCTCTAACAATTCCAGCATGGCCCCTCCACCAGTAGAAACAAAGCTCACTTCCTCGGCTTTGCCCGCCTGATTGATCGCCGCCACCGAGTCGCCCCCACCAATCAAGGAAAAAGCACCATTTTGAGTAGCAGCAGCCACAGCATCCGCGATTTTTAAGGTGCCTTGTGCAAACGCTTCCCACTCAAACACGCCCATGGGGCCATTCCAAATCAAACTCTTAGAATTGTGAACGACTGCCGAAAAGGCTTCTATTGCTTTGGGGCCAATATCTAAGCCCATCAAATCTGCAGGAATATTGGCACTTTCTACGACATGAGGTTCGGCATTTTTGTCAAAGGCAGCCGCAGCAACGGAGTCTTGTGGCAACAAAACGGTTACATTATTGGCTTTGGCTTTGGCTAATAATTGGCGTGCCGTTTCCAGTTTATCCTCTTCTAATAAAGATTTGCCAACGGCTCCTCCTTTGGCTTTGAGCAAGGTATAAGCCATGCCCCCACCAATGAGCAAATGATCGACATTATCTACTAATTTTTCCAACAACGTAATCTTATCGGATACCTTCGCCCCCCCAACAATCGCTGTAAAAGGACGGGCAGGATTGTCAGTCAATTTTTTTGCTTCTTCCAATTCCTTGGCAATCAAAAAGCCATACCCTTTGTGTTCCTTATCAAAAAATTGTGCTACCGTACAGGTAGATGCGTGTGCGCGATGGGCCGTTCCAAAAGCATCATTGATATACACGGTTCCCAGTTTTGCCAGTGCGCGAGCAAATGCTTCCTCTCCTTCCTTTTCTTCTTTGTGAAAACGCGTGTTTTCTAATAACAACACTGCTCCCATTGCCAAATTAGCTACCGCTTCCTCTGCTTCTGAACCTACTGTTTTGTGACAAAACTGCACCGATTGTCCCAATAAATTTGAGAGAGACTTTACTACAGATTTCAAACTAAAACGCGCTACGTCTAAGCTGCCATCTTTTAATAGTTTTTTCTGTGGTCGTCCCAAGTGCGACATCAATACGGCCGCTCCACCTTGCTCCAAAATGTAGTTAATCGTTTTCAAGGCACCTCTAAGTCGTGTATTATCTGTCACTTGTAAATTTTCATCCAGTGGAACATTAAAATCTACACGTACTAATACTTTTTTTCCTTTTAATGATAATGATGTGATAGACATAAGACAGATGGAGATTAATGAATCAATAATAGGTTTTTCTTAGCTATATAAGGAAGGATTTTCACTCCCTTAAATGTCAAAATTTCTCAAAATAATTTGAAAATTCTAGAACTAAAATGCTCGATTAAAGACTTTTTTCGTGATATTAAAGTACGTTACTTCATAGATTTTTTACTTTTTCTATTCAAAAAATAAAAAAGCACTTTGCACCTAATTGATAATTAATCTATTACCATTTTAGTACTTTTTACTATAAGGTACTTGAAATCAAAGCGGTGCAAATCCTCTATGAAGTTAGAAAAGTAACAATTCCCACGAAAGTAGGAAAATTTACAAGATTACATACGTTAATTTGTACTATTTTTCTTAACCTATTTATTAGATATTTTTATAAATTAGAATTGTATGAATAACATACTATTCATATGATCTCAGCATCCTTTTCTTAAGAAAAAACTATTCTAAGAAAAAAGCAACTATACCCTATTAAAGATATTTGTAAAAACGTCTAATATGCTAGCTATTCGTTAGACATGACAATAAAAGAATATGCCAAGGTTTTTGTTGGTTGTTCTGTTCCAAGTATGCTAATTGATCTTTTGATGTTTGAGCATATGCAAGAGCTTGAAGGCCAGTATTCAGATGGTTTTTCATTGATTACCAACAGTGATTTTAGATGGACAATTTGGTCCTCTGCCGTAGGATCTTCCAAAAGTTTAATTCCTTTTGCTCAGGCTGATAGCTCGGGTTCTATTTATGCCTTTTGGTGTCAAGGAGAATGCACTGACCTCAGTGAAGCCCCCATAGTAGTATTTGGAGGTGAGGGGCATTACCATGTTGTTGCCAATGATTTATTAGAACTATTACAACTACTCTCCTTTGATGTAGAACCCATTGTGGATGATGATGGGATTTATTTTTATAAGGATGAAGAAAATCACGAACCTAGCCCTTATAATAGAAAATATAAAAAATGGTTGCGTGAACATTTCCAGCTCTCTATAATTTCTAGTAATTTTGGAGCAGAGATGTTGGTAGAAGCGGCACAAAAACGTCATCAACACACCTTTCTAATCTGGATCGAACACTTTGTTCAACAAAAATTCCACTTTAATTAAACTCATCTAACCCTATTGATAATGAAGCGATTTGACTTACATAGAGAAAACAATAAACTTCGTTATCGACAGACCAATGACGCGCCAGTAGGCAATATATTGTTGCGTATGCTCAAGGCGTATGGCATTGAAGACAAATACCACGAAGCCCGCGCCAAGCAATTGTGGTTTGAAACGATGGGGCCCAGCATTGGACAATACACCCAAAACATCTACGTACGCAAACGCAAACTGTACATAACAATTTCCTCGGCTGCCTTACGCCAAGAAATTTCCTTCTCCAAAGAAAAGATCAAGAAATTCATCAATGATGGTATTGGAAGTGAATTCATCCAAGCCGTACATATCTGGTAATACACGCTGCCAAGCCCTCGATCATGCCTTTTGTTGTTGCTAACACTGAATTTGGATTGAAAACATCAGCTATATACTTCGTTGCTTTGTTACTTTCTGTTTTGATGGCCTGTCAAAACAACTCCAAACCTGCCCCTAGCCCAGCCAACACCACTGCTGACAGCCTAGCAGTTCCTACGCCTACTCCCATTGTAGAAAAACGCGTGGCAGGTGCTCCTGTTATCCTTATCGTGCGAACAGCCGAAGCGCACGTTTATGAGCGGCCTGATTTTGATGCCCCTATTCTCTCCAACTATCAACAAGGCGACAGCCTTACCTTTACCAATAGAATCACCCAACAACACAGCAGCAGACAGTTAGAAGGATTTACCTATAAAGAGCCTTGGTTGCGTGTGATATTGCCCAATCAGCAAATGGCTTGGGTCTATGGCCCTACGGTTAATTTTGATGCTCAATTGCAACCTGCCTTGGCAGAATTGGTACTCTACCCCAGAGTAGCCGCTCTATTTGGCCCCAGCCTAGCCCAACAAATTGGGCTTTATCAAAAAGAACAAGCCATCAACCACAGTATGCCAGGTTTCCGAACCTTGTACAGCCGCGCCCAAAACATCAAGGATAGTTTGGAGTTGTATTTGGATCATTTTATGAATACCAATCCTGCTACGGCCAGCACTGATTTTTTTTGGCTCAATGAATTGCTCGATGGTCTTTTGCTCCATTACATCCCCGAACAAAAAAAATACTACCTTTTTAGAGATTTAAAGGTGTGGCAACGTCTAAGTCAGCAAACACCAGCCCCAGAAGATGATGCATTTGTAGAAGTCTTGTTGGCCGCCTATCCCAGTGATAGCATTAGCTATTATTATTATGGTTGGCAATTGCCCTTGGAGGAAAATAATTTCTGTAGTTTGCTCGGCTCCGACATTCATGCACAGGTATTGGCCCAGCTCAATAAAGCCCTAGATAGCAACAGCTATTTCTTACCAGAATTGCAACAAATTCAACAAGCGGTGCTGAACGACATCACCACCACCAACCAATACTGGATGCCCTTGCCTGCGGTTCAGCAAGAGCTGCAAACAATCCTAGCACAAAATTACCCCTTCCTTGATCGCGGCAACTTGATCGCTCTCAAGACCAAGCAATCGTTCTTAGAAGCCCCCGATAAACACGACTTGGTGCTCAATTTATTTGAGGGAGAAGAATAAGTTTCAACATACTTCCTTATGCAGCTTCAACACCTTCATCACATAGCGGTTATCTGTAGCAATTATGCCCAATCCAAGGCGTTTTATACCCAAGTTTTGGGCTTAGAAATCCTGCAAGAGGTGTATCGAGCCGAGCGCGATTCGTACAAATTAGATTTGGCCTTAAATGGTACATATATTCTAGAGTTGTTTTCGTTTCCCAACCCTCCTGCTCGCCCCTCGCGCCCCGAAGCAACTGGCTTGCGCCATTTAGCTTTTGGGGTAGCGGATGTGGTGGCTACTCGCCAAGCATTTCTAGTGCAGGGCTACGCGCCCGAAGCCATTCGCAGGGATGAACACACGGGCAAGTTGTTCTTTTTTGTGCATGATCCCGATGCTTTGCCGTTGGAGTTTTATGAGACCATTTAATGTATCACACAAAAATATCACTCCTTCGGAACCGAGTCTCTAACGAGTTCATAAACTATTCTCATGAGCGTAGCGAGTAAATAGTATAAAAGTTATACTAAAACAATAAGTAGGCGGTCAAAATAAATGTTAATTAAAAAAATGGAATATTTTCATTCAGGTCAAGGCGAAAAACGGAGTCTTAGCGGGCTAAGGCGAGTATTTTCAACGATGAGCTGGAGGAAAATAGCCGTTTTTTGGTAGTAGTAATTTTGAACGGCTACTTATCATTAATTGATATGCTGTATCAATTAATGATATTGCCCTTTGGGATTTCTAAACTTAACAGCCCCCAAGGGAACTTCTCGCCCCACTCTCCTGTTCTCTCGTAGTGCCCCCCAAAAGATGCAAAAGCTATGGAGCAACTCCAATTATGTAAACCTGTATCTATCTCTATGCTGTAGATGATAATCCACTACAGCAGCCTCCAAACAAGTTGGCAACTCAACGACCAACACGATTTATTAATTACCAACAAAAAAATAATGAGTACTATATTTTTTACCTCCGACCATCATTTTGGTCATAAAAATATTATCCAATACAGCAATCGTCCTTTTGAGAATGTGGAGGAGATGAACGAGACGATGATTGCGCGCTGGAATGAGAAGATTGGGCCCAATGATCATGTCTATCACTTGGGCGATTTTGGTATGACCAAGGATATGGACATGATCCAAGCGGTCTTGGAGCGGCTGAACGGCACGATCTACCTCATCCAAGGCAACCATGAAGGGGCGGCACTCAACCACCCGCAATATTTTGAGTGGATCAAGGATTATCATGAGCTGTCGGTGCCCGATGTGGATGCGCCGAATGGCAAGCGCAAGCTTGTTTTGTTTCATTACGCGATGCGGGTTTGGCGCAATGATTTTAGAGAGGCTTGGCATTTGTATGGGCATACGCATGGCAATTTGCCCGATAAAATTAATAAGCTGGCCTTTGATGTGGGCGTGGATTGTCACGATTTTTATCCGCTATCGTATGAGGAGGTGAAGGCGATTATGGCGCAGAAACAATGGGTGTCTCCTTTTCAGGATGAATAATGTTGAGACGCAAAATTTTGCGTCTGTACGCATATAGGGGGGGAAACGCATATAGGGGGGTGAGACGCAAAATTTTGCGTTTGTATGAATATAGGGGGTGTGTTTTTAAATTGTTATATTGAACCTAAATAATCTAATTCCCAATAAAATACTATAGAACATGAACACTACAAAAACATTACGCCTTGGTTTTATCATGGGTGGTGGCGTTTCTTTGGGCACTTTTTCGGGTGCAGCACTTTCGGAGGCCATCAAGCAACAATTGGTGTATGGACAATATGATACGGGCGAGGTGGATGAACAGGGGCAGCCGATTTTTCAATCTTATGATAAGGTAGAGATAGACGTGTTTAGTGGTGCTAGTGCTGGGGCGATTTCGTTGGCCATTATGCTTCGGGTATTGGTCAACCCAAGGGATAAGTTTAGCTTTTTGGGTTTTCGTTCTTATGAACAGATGCGCGAGGTCTTGGATTTTCGTTTGAATAAGCAATTTGGGGAGCGAGCGGCACAGATGAAAGCCACACAACCCCAAAAATATGAGCAATTGCTGGCTGCTCAGACCTTGCAGGAGTTTCAAGAGAAGGTATGGGCCAAAGAAGTCGATTTGGATCGGCTCTTGGGTACGGGTGCCCACCACAAGGATTTGAGTGATAAAGCTAGTTTGTTGGATCGATCTGTGATTGATAATTTGGGAAAACAGTTGTTTAAATTTGAAGGGGCAGCAGAAGATCGACTTGCCCATCGAACGTTACTGGCAAAACGGGTCTTGTTTGGTTGTACACTCGCCAACTTTAGTCATTCTTTCCAAAAAGGCCACCAGCCTTTGGACAAGGATACCACAGAACAAGCCTTATTGGCCGCGCTCAATGACAGTTCTGTGGCAAGAGTTCACAGTGAATTGCGCGTATTTGATCTAAATTTTGATACCATTATAGCCAACCAGAGTCAGCATTTTCCTTTGCGTTGGTTGCAGTACCATGAAGGCGACCCTCTTCATATCCAACAACAAGACACCGTAGGCAATTCTTACAATAAAACCATCAATACACTTACCGATAATGAAGTATGGAGAGAAATAACGGCTACTGTCATTGCTTCTGCCGCTGTTCCATTGGCTTTTGAACCCGTTGTGCTCACCCGCTACCGCCATGAATTTGGTGCCCAGTGGGCACCTGCCTTAATCCACAAAGATAGTTATGCCTTTACGTATGTAGATGGTGGTGTGTTTAATAATGAGCCCCTGCAAGAAGCATTGCGCCTAGCGGCTACCATTGATAATGCCGATTCAAAAACGAGTTTTGATCGACAATTAATTTTTGTAGATCCGAATGTTTCGGAATTGGAGCAACAGTTTAGAATTGCCTCCCACGAAAAATTGCGGGTCGGTCGTTCTTTATTCTCCAACAAAATGAGAGTCACCCCCAAGTCTGCGGTAGCGCGTATGTTTGGCAGTCTTACCCATTTGATTAGTGCAATGGCGAATGAGGCACAAAGTATAGAAGTGAATCGCCTTTCTAGTGTCTTGGAACAATTTAAACAGCGCGATCATTTGCGCGCCGTTTACCGCCAAATGCTCACGGGTCTGCCTGATAATGAACAGTTGCTACAAATGCGACAATTTGCCAAAGGGGCGTTGGATAAAATTCGGAAGGAATTGTATTTGCCTGCTATTCAATTGCAATTGCAACAAGAGTTGTTGAGGGTGATTGAGGAAGAACGTGTTTATTTGCAGGACAAACTCCCCTTAGACGATGAGCGAGCGTTGGTGGATGTCGTCAATGCCTTTTGTTATCTACCCGAGCCCGTATCCCTCCCCCATGCACAAGCATTAGTGTATGTATTGTCGTGTTTGCAATTGGATATCGCGCTAAAACTGATCATCAATAATAGTTCTCCTACCATTGTGCCTATTGCGCCTTTTGATTTTTACAATAAGCGGGCAACAGGTGAATCATGGCAATTGATGCCTTTGCCTGGCAAGGGATTAGGAGGTTTTACAGGTTTTGCTTCTGCCAAAGCTAGTCAATATGAGATTGCTTATGGAAAATATTGTGCGGCGTATATTTTACAACGTCTTCAATTGACAGCAGCTACTAATAATAGTCTTGCCTTGCCTGCTCCCTTTGATTACCAATGCTTAGAAGGAGATTTGCCAAAACAGGTACAAGGTGCTATTGTCAAACGTCTCAAAGAAATGATTCCTAGTAGTGTTGCTAGGCTTTTTCCTTTTCTCAATAGGTATCTCAACGACTCTATCAGACGTTTTATTTCTAATAATATTCAGGTTGGGAATGCACGTAATATTTTTGAGTTTAGAATTAGGGTGCCTAATGATTTGTATGTGCTCAAAGGTTTTGCGGCTGATGGACAGGCTGATCAAAATCAAACCTTACAGGCTTTGTCCATTCATGGAGCGTATTATTTGGTCACTAAAATCAATTATAACTTTGGGGAGGAGCAATGGGTTGGGGCTAATACTAATTTTATGCAGCAATTGTATATAGAGCAATCCAAGTTTTTGGATGATGTTCCTGCTCTTCAGATAGAATTGCCTGTTATGACCGTAAATAGTGATGCTTATTTATCTCCTAATCCTGTATTTGAAATTGATATTCGTTCTGTTTTACAATTGCAACAAGCTAAGGATATTTCGGCCAATAATTGGACATTTTTGTCAGAGGTGTTACCCCTCGACCAGCACCTTTGGGGGGCAGATAAATGGTCGAGTTAAACACAATGCGTACTTATTGTGCTAAACAATCAACAATAAAAAAGGATTTCGGCACTACTAGTTATGGAATTGGTAGTTAATTATACTTGATTGTTAGGTCTTATTATTAATCGTAATCTTAGTTTTGCAGTAACTTTTCTAGTAAAGTAATGATCTTTTGTTGAGACTCGGCTAACTCTGCCTGTAGGTCAATAATCTTACTATCTTTTTCTTGTAATTTTAGTAAGTAGGTGTTGTACTCTTCAATACGATCCTTGCGATAAGGCTTAGACTCATCCGCCACCTGATTAACGTCTAAATACAACGCTGCTTTAGGGTGGTGAGCAGGCAACATCGTCCCTTCTCCTGTCAACAACCAATGATAATTAACATCATCTGGATACTTGTGTGCAATCTTTGCAATAAGGTTGAGCTTGGGAATAGTCTGACGTTTATAAATATTAGAAATATTCTGACTATTGATGCCTACAGAACGTGCAACTTCACTCGTATTTTTATCACAACCTAAGTAATTGAGTATGGCTATCAGTCGGTTATGTAGTCCTTCATCTATTGGTTTAAGCGTCATAAAATTTGTTAATTTTTTGTTAAATAATTATATTTCTATTTCAAAACCAATCATTGTTTGTAATATGCAGTAAGAAAAGCATATTAGTATCTATGGCTAAGTATTGAAATAGTTGTAAATGTATAAAAAAAATGTAATTTAAATACTCTTGTAAGGTATAAAAAACATTAAGAACTAAGCTATTTTTAATTCATCTATTTTCAATTCATCTTCAAATAAAAGACGATTTATTGTAAGTATTGGTGTCATTGTCAATAGAATCATGTAGCAGTTTAAAGTTAATTCTAATTGTTTTTTCTATAGTCAATGACTTATTGTAAATATAAAAAAGGCCATATGTGCCTCTTAATTATGGATTATGGCCCATTAACATACACATTTCCCTTTAATTTCTAGTGAATATTTTGTTTGGTTGTGTTTATTCAGTGTAGTTTTTTAGAATACTAGACATTTTAGCTCATTTGTCTAGTTTATTCATCATTTCACTAGAAAACCAAAGCATTTTTAGTGCAATTTTATGCTCATGTACTAAGATGCTTTGGTATTTTTGTAATAAAAACAAAAAAAGTGCTACACTTTTTCAAGTGCAGCACCCTATAATTGTATAGTATCTTAAACAATTCTTTCCAAATTCCCTATCCTAAGTTAGTCACAGGAACGTACAATTGTCCTTTTTCATTAAAACGACTGATAACAATACGTTGAACTTCTGATGTTCCTTCATATATCTGTGTAATTTTTGCATCACGCATCAAACGCTCTACATGGTATTCTTTTACAAACCCATAACCTCCATGTACCTGTACCGCTTCTACAGTGGTACGCATAGCCACTTCCGAGGCATATAATTTGGCCTGTGAGCCTGCCAAGTCATAATCCATGTGCTGGTCTTTGAGCCAAGCCGCACGATAAACCATCATTTTGGCTGCTTCAATCTCGGTTGCCATCGTTGCCAACTTAAAGCTAACACCTTGGTGTTTGATAATTGGCTTACCAAAAGCTATTCTTTCTTTGGCGTATTTAGAAGCCAATTCGTAAGCTCCTCCTGCAATACCCAATGCTTGAGCAGCAATACCAATACGTCCACCAGAAAGTGTTTTCATGGCAAACTTAAATCCAAATCCATCAGGGCCAATGCGATTTTCTTTGGGTACTTTTACATCATTGTATAAGATGGTATGTGTATCCGAAGAACGAATGCCCAATTTGTCTTCTTTGGCTCCAATAGCAACCCCATCCCAATCGGTTTCTACAATAAAAGCATTGATTCCTTTGTGTCCTTTTTCTACATCTGTTTGTGCAATCACCAAGTGTACACTAGAAGAACCACCATTGGTAATCCAGTTTTTGGTGCCATTTAATAAGTAATGGTCCCCCATGTCAATAGCCGTTGTACGCTGAGATGTGGCATCAGATCCAGCTTCTGGTTCTGACAAACAAAAAGCACCAATTTGCTGCCCTGAGGCTAATTTGGATAAGTATTTTTGTTTTTGTTCTTCTGTACCATATTCTTCTAAGCCCCAACATACCAGTGAGTTGTTGACAGACATAGCCACAGAACAGGAGTTATCAATTTTGGACATTTCCTCCATCGCCAATACATAGGATAAGGTGTCCATTCCACCACCACCATATTTCTCAGATACCATCATTCCCATAAAGCCCAATTCTCCCATTTTTTGGATTTGTTCTTTGGCAAATGTCATATTGGTGTCGCGTTCGATAACGCCTTCTAATAATTCTTGGTTTGCAAAATCACGAGCGGCTTGTTTTACAGCCAAGTGCTCTTCTGTCAGTTCAAAATTCATAATGTATGTAATCTTCTGTAGGGCACCTGTTCTGCAATGTGAGGTACCAGATGATAAAATAAGTACAGCAACCTAACTTTTTTAAAAAGAAATTGAAGTATAACTTCCTTTATAAATAGTATTAAGTAGTTCGATTGTGCGACAAAGATAAACTATTCTTACTGAAATATAAACAGGCTACTGTAAAATGCGTACACTAGTTCTGTCCTCGCTTTCTCAACTTGAACAGGGTGTGATAAGAATCACCAATCAATTCAAAATTTTCTACCAATTCAAAGCCTGTATCTATGGATAGTTTTTTCATTTCTTCAGAGTGGTACATTTTGCTATTTCCATTGGCAATACAAGTAAAATAGAGCGAGGTTCCTACCAAGCAAAACTCACTAGCTGGAAAGCGTTGGTTGTCCCAGAATGGCTCCAAAATATAGACAAAAGCGTGCTCATCTACAGCTTCATACACCCGTTGAAGAATAGACCTAATTTCTTCGGCACTAAAGCAATCCAAAAATTGGCTCATCCAAATGGTATCTGCTCCTTTGGGTAGGGTTTGGTGGTCATCGAGCAAGTTGATTTCGTGGTAATGAATGCGCTCGCTGTTTGGAGAAAGTGCATTGTTGCGTTGTGCTACGCCCAATTGGCCAGGCAAATCCAACATAGTGACTTCTACGGCTGCATTGTAAGCACAACAAGCCCGTGCCCATTTTCCTGTATTGCCCCCAATATCAAACAATTGTTTGACGGGTTCTTGGAACACCAATTCTAAGGCATGAGGAAAAGCATCATCAGAGTAGAAATGATCAAATTCAAACCAAGATTTTTTTACCTGTTCGGGCAATTGCGACAAGCCTTCGTATACCGTTGGCCAATCTCCAAATACTTGCAAGCCTGCTGGTCGCCCTTCTTTGATAGACGTGGTTAAGTGTTGCAAGCCTTCATAACAGACATCTTTGGCAAAATTCATATTGACTTCTGTCATACGATCTGACCGAATAAAGCGTCCTACCTTGGTCAATTGGTAGCGTTGTGCTGCTCCTATTTCTACTACATCAATACAGCTTCCTGCCTCTAGCAATACTTGGACTCCATAAGCCGAAAGGCCTGTTTGTGCTAGGATTTCATCAAAGGTCAATCCTTTGCGTTTGCTTGCAATGGCATCCAAAATCCCCAATTCTTTGAGGGAAACTACTGCGTGAAAATAGATGGGGGAAAAAGCAATTTTTTGTGCTTCATATTTGGCTTCAATAGCCGTCATCTCCTTAGCCATAGAGGTTTTTATTTTTTAAGTGTAGGACAATTTTATATGGATGTTATAATCAGAACATATACCCATCAAGAGCTCAAATATAAAGAACTCTGAGCAGTTTTATGGCGGCTTGTGCAAACATTAATTCTTATCAAAGCCTACTTTTTAGCAATTGGGATCGCATTGCCTCTTACCCATGTTTCGATTAAATCGGAGCTGCCTAATAAATCTCCAACATAAAATGCTCTAGAGCGGCTCAGTACAGTAGATTGATCCCAGCGTTCTTTGGACACCTGATTATTGCCCGATTGGCTGGCATGTACTATATACCAATCACGGCCTGTTTTCCATAGAAAACCAACATGGGTATCTAAGCCAATGAGATAAATGCCCTGCTCTTGGGCATCCATGTGTTTTTTGAGGGCCGCTAAACTCTTGTACACTTTTATGCTTTTGCGTGCACACAAGGTGCGTAAAATTACAGAAGCGGGCTGTTGAGCCAAGGCAACTCGTGGCAAGGAGAAGCCCAATTGTTGTAAGGTAGTTGTGACAAAATAACCACAAGCAATTTTTCCTTGTTTGGGCTGCTGGGTGGTGCCATTAAAATCGTAGGCCGTTCCATACCAATAATAAAATATACTATCACTCAGGGTGTGTTCCAAATATCGTTGTGCGTGTACCAATATGGTGCTTTGTCGTTCGGGTTCTGCATACCAGCGCTGTTCGTATTCCAGCCGTTTGTAGTGGGCGCGTTCTTGTAACAATTTGTACTCTCTGGCCCATTGTTCTTGTACTTTTTCTTGCTGATAATAATAACGTGCACCCAATAGTAACAAAATACTGCTAATGGTTACGCCGACCAATAATTGGGTAGGCGACAAGGGGGAGCGTTTTTTCTGATCTACTTTATAGGTATTTCTTCTAGGCTTTCTATTGGTTTGTTTTTTCATATTTTTTATCATAAAAGCGATACAAATGCTTACAAAACAGTTAGGCTTTACCTAAAAAGGAGCCACTGTTCCCAAATCAGAAACATCTACTCGCCTTTCTCTACTCTGAAATTGTTGTAAGTGCTTACGCAAACGATTGGTCACGGTTATCATTGCCAAGCTATCGGTGCTGCTGAGTGTTGCCAACTCCTGCCCTGCTCCTCCTTCAAAAGCCGACACAGGCAACACACTATATTTCCAATCAAAGCCTTTTTCTAAACTATCAATCCCACGCCCATACAAATACCGCCAAGCAAACAAATAATCATGTGCTCCTATCGCTGTCGTGGCTTGCGCTCTGTGTTTTACCAATTCCAATTCAAACAATAAGCCCAAATCTGTATTGGGTCGATATTGATTGGAAATGAAGTTACCCAACGAATACGCTACGAGTACGGGTCTATAACGACTACTATCTGCCGTCCATACGGTGTCCATTTTGATGGGCTGTATGACGTGGGGATGCCCGCCTATCACTACATCTACGCCTTGCTCCCATAAGAATTTTGTAGTAGCTTGTTGGGTTCGGTATTCATTCAAATGATACTCATGCCCCCAATGCATTAGGGCAATAATCATATCGGGTTGCAGAGCGTTGGCGCGTTCAATATCTTGTCTCATAACAGCCGTATCTATCCAATTGACAAAAGTAGGAGGCTTGGCAAAAACACCATTGGTAGCATAAGTATAATTGAGAAAGGCCAATCGAAAAGGCACTCCATCTATTTCTTTTTCTACTATTAACGGATATAAAGCATCGCGCTCACTGGTGTCTCTAAAGGTTCCCGTATGTATCATTCCCAATGAATCTAATACATCCAAGGTGTGTGTCAACCCATACTTTCCACCATCATTAGAATGATTATTACTCGTACTCAATACGTCAAACCCAGCTTGCTGCAAAGCAGTTGCCAAAGCATCGGGAGAACGAAACATAGGATAGCCCGTATACCGTCCTTTGTTGCTTAAGGTCAGCTCTAAGTTCCCCACTGCAATATCTGCTTCTTTGAGAATGGGTGCCATATAACGAAAACACAATTCGTAGTCAAACACCCGTTGATCTTTACTTTTAAAATATTGCTTTGCTCCTGCTGCTGCACGAATCTGATTGACATGCCCCATAATGTCGCCTACAAACGCTAGTTTTAGCCGAGCCACGCTATCCAAAACAGGGGGCAGAGTATCTTGTACGGCTACCTCAGTAGTAGACTCTGTAGATGAGTTGTTGCAAGAAGATAGTAGAACCATCAGCCACAAAAAACAGATTAGAAATGGGTACATAAGAAGATGATTTAAAAAAGGAAAAGCTAAAAATAAAACAATCTATCAGAAAATGTGCTTCTTATAATCTCTAGCCCAGTACAAAACAACAATTTATCTCCACTGTCTCAACTCTTTTGGTCAATAACTGTTGGAATTTGCAGGGTTATTTCAACTAGAAAAGCAAGCTAGGGTTTGCAGAGACCAACAGGAAAAACTATATTTGGCCATATAGTTTTGAATATTCTACCCCAGATTCTTGTAGAGAATATTACTAAGCAAACAAAACAAATAAGTAGGACTATGAAAAAGATATTGGTTGCCAATAGAGGTGAAATTGCTATGCGTGTGATGCGTACTTGTCGTGAAATGGGGATTGCCACCGTAGCTGTTTATTCTGAAGTAGATCGCAATGCACCACATGTACGATATGCTGATGAAGCCGTCTGTTTAGGCCCTGCACCATCTAACCAATCTTACTTAGTCAAGGAAAAAATTATTGCCGTAGCCAAAGAACTCCATGTAGAGGGCATTCATCCAGGGTATGGTTTTTTGAGTGAGAATGCCGAATTTGCTCAAATGGTAACAGATGCAGGGTTGATTTTTATCGGGCCACGTCCTCATGCTATTCAGATTATGGGCAGTAAACTAGCAGCCAAAGAAGCAGCCAAAGCCAATGATATTCCCTTGGTGCCAGGTACCGAAGAAGCGATTGAAGATTCGGAAGTAGCCAAAAAAATTGCTCAAGAGATTGGTTTCCCTATTCTCATTAAAGCCTCTGCTGGAGGTGGCGGAAAAGGAATGCGTATTGTAGAAAATGTAGAAGAACTAGACGAGCAAATGGAACGAGCTATTTCTGAAGCGTTGTCTGCTTTTGGAGATGGTGCTGTTTTTATTGAAAAATACGTCACTTCTCCACGCCATATCGAAATCCAAGTTTTGGCCGATACACACGGCAATACCATTCACTTGTTTGAGCGCGAATGTTCTATTCAGCGTCGCCACCAAAAGGTGGTAGAAGAAGCACCTTCGGTAGCTCTATCGCCTGAATTGCGTGCAGAAATGGGTGCTTGTGCGGTGCGAGTAGCCCAACTCTGTGATTATGTGGGAGCAGGTACGGTAGAGTTCTTACTGGATGGTGATAAGAATTTCTATTTCTTGGAAATGAATACGCGCCTACAAGTAGAACATCCTGTTACGGAATTGATCTCAGGGGTTGATTTGGTCAAGCAGCAGATTCTGATTGCACGAGGAGAGGTTTTACAAATCAAACAAGAGGATTTGAAGATTCAAGGGCACTCTATCGAATTGCGTGTTTATGCAGAAGATCCCGCCAATAATTTCTTGCCTAGTATCGGAACTTTATCGCGTTACAACACCCCCAAAGGGCCAGGTGTACGGGTAGATGATGGTTTTGAAGAAGGGATGACCATTCCTATTTATTACGATCCTATGATTGCTAAATTGGTGACTTATGGTGCCGATCGTACAGAAGCGATTGAGCGGATGTTGCGTGCTATTGAGGAATACCAAATCACAGGTTGTGCCACTACCCTCCCCTTTGGAACCTATGTTCTAGAACATGAGGCTTTTGTTTCGGGGGATTTTGACACCAACTTTGTAAAACAGCATTTTGATCCCGCCGCTCTAACAGGCTATAACGAACAAGAGGCGCGATTGGCCGCACAACTAGCCATTCACTTTCTAGAAAACCAACAAACAACGGCTTCGGTGGCTCCAACTGCTGCTCCTAGTCGCAACAGCGGTCGCTGGTTGGCCCGCAAGTGGAAATAATTGTTTTTTATTCTTAACTGTAAATTTACACCATGAAAAAATTGTTCTTTCTTGCGATTCTGTTCATCACGCTTACCTTAAGCAATACTGCTAGTGCTCAAAAAGTTTGTAAAGTAAGCAGCAAATACGATGCAGATGTAAAGGTCTATATTGTTGATTCTAAATACGATGCGGATTTGATCGTTTATAAGGTCGATTCTAAGTATGATGCCACCAAAGCTGGGCTTTGGTATTATGTAGATTCTAAGTACGATGCCGATAAAAAGGTTTATTTTGTAGATTCTAAGTATGATGCCGATCTCAAAATTTACTTTGGAAGCTCCAAATATGATGCAGGTTGGAGAAAATCAGACAAAAAGCACACGATGCACTAAAGTAGTGCTTGAAATAACCTCAAAATGTAAAAAAGCATTCCAACACGAGTTGGAATGCTTTTTTTGTAGCCGTTACACATTAAAGCTGTTTGAATTTATTTTTGCTCGCGATTTAAGTAGGCGAGAAAAAGTAATCGCACAATAAAAAATAAAGAATTTTTGCCTAGATCAAGGCAAAAAACAAAGCTGTAGCGAGCTACAGCGCGTATTTTTAACGATGATATAGGTAAAAATACGCGTTTTTTAGTGCGA
>JBGCDW010000007.1:0-17810 GCA_045105775.1 Aureispira sp. | reverse complement strand
TTCATGCAGCAAAGCAAATTGATTACCTTGCTCAAACATCTCAACTCTAGAGAAATTTCACGCTTTTGTGATTATGTGCATTCTCCGTTTTTTAACAAACATCAGGAGGCCAAAAAATTGGTACTTTATCTTTCTAAGTATGTTTTGGATGAACGCAAACAACATTATTTAGATAAGGAACGTATTTCAAAGCATCTTTATCCCCAACGTCAATACAACAGCAATATACTCAATACGACTATTTCTCGCTTATTGAGTTTATTGCATGATTTTTTGGTCTTAATTAACAATGAAGATAAAAATAACCAACATTTGATTAAGGTATTGGCGGAATTGAGAAAGCGCAAGCAAAATAAGGATTACCGTTCAATTCTACGCAAAATTGAGTACAATCCTGAAAGTGACTACAAGGATATTGAGGATTTGTACTGGGAAAAAGTGGCGTATCACCGCGAGTTGGATCGCCAATTTGTTACACAAGGCGGCCGTACGTACAATGAAAATTTGCAATTGAAGAATGACTACTTAGATTTGTTTTTTATTACCAAAAAACTTAAAATAGCCTGCGATATGGTTAGTCGAAACATTGTTATTGGTAGTAATTACAAATATCACTTGGTAGACGAATTGTTGGATTATTTGGATCAGCCCAACAGTGTTTATGCAGAAGAACCCACCTTGATTGTCTATGCAGGATTGTTGCGGATGTTGTTGTTGGGACAAGAGGGCGACGAGCAATTTAAGCAAGTAAAAGAATCCCTATTGGAATATCGCTCGACGTTCTCCAAAGAGGAATTAAAAAATATTTATGATTATTTAGAAAACCATTGTATCAAACGTTACAACCATGTAGCAGAGGAGAAATATTTGCAAGAGATGCTCAGTATTTCTAAGTATTTGGTAGAGCACAAAATCAATTTTGTAGATGGTTATTTGTCGGATGGTGATTATAAGAACATTGGCACCACGGCGATTAATTTGGGCGATTATGAGTGGGCAGCGCAGTTTATTGAAACCTATCAACACAGCTTGCTTCCCAAGGATCGGCATAGTGCTTATTCCTTGCTGATGGCGTATCTTTATTATGCCAAAACCGATTACCAGCAAGCATTAGAAGCACTCCACAATGTAACGTTTACCAATTATACCTATCATATTGGAGCCAAAGTAATTCAACTCAAAGTCTATTACGAAACAGAAGAAGGAGAGGCGTTGCATTCTCTTTGTGACGCTTTTAGGAATTATATTCGTAGAAACAAACGTCTAACTACTGCACATAAAGCTATTTATGAAAATTTTATCCAATTGTTGAGCCGCAGTTACAAATTCTTAGAAAATCACAATTACTGGTCGGACAAAAAAGTACAACGGGAGTACAAAAACCTAAAGGAAGCGGTAGAAACCACCTATCCGCTGGCCAATAGAAGTTGGCTTTGCGAACAGGTTGCCCAATTGCAGCCCAAGCTTAAAAGTCAAGTTGAAAACTAAGTATGGGGAGTATCCCTGTTTGATAACGTGGGACAAAGCCTAGATTTTTGTGGTCATAAAGCAAAAAGCGTTCATTACTAGCATTGGTTACATTCTGAACATCTATAGAGATGGTATACGAAAGTTTTTTGTGATCCTTGCGATAAGCAATTCGAGTATCTAGACGAAAGAAGGTATTGCCTGCTGCTGCAAAAAGCTGTTCTTGATTTGGAATAAACTCATTGGCCGCAAAAGACGCAGCTACATCAGGAAGACTATAGCGCAAACCACCTGATATAAAATTTTTGACTCCAATTTGCAGCACACCGCCTTTCTTAAATTCAAACTCATAGCCCCCCATTAAGTTGGTTCCCCATCGTTTGTCTACACGGGTGCGTCGCCATTCTACATCATCTTTGGATTTGAATTCTGACCAAAACAAAGATCCTGTGAGCAATACAAAAAATCTACGACTAAACGATTTCTCAAAGGTAGCATCTACGCCATAGTTACGTGCTTGGCCATCCGAACTCATCTCTTGTGTGCCATAATTATCGCGTTGGTTGAACAACCAAAAACCACTGTTGGGAATCGGACTAGTGGGTTGATCGTTTCCATATTGATAATACCCTTCTACATTGATGTTAAAACCTTTGCCAATAACTTGTTGAACACCCAAAATCACATGCTGCATCTTAGCGATTTCCAAATTTCTATTGGGTTGGTGTATGCCTCCATTGCCATCGGGCAATTGCAGTAAATAAGTGCCAATCGGCAATATCTTGCCATGCCAAGTATAGGCGGCATTGATCGAGGTTGTTTTGGTGGGTTTGTATTGTACAGCCAAACGGGGTTCTAGGCTATAGGTGTTATTGAGTGTTAGATACAAGGCGTGCATACCTGCATTGATGGTGAGGTTGGAAGTAGGGCGATAACTCCCCTGTACATAAGCTTGGCCTATAAAGGTAGTGCCACTGACTTCATCTAGAAATTGAGCACCCTCAAAGTAATTCAAATCATAGGTATTGGCAGTAAAAGAAAGCCCTGTTTTGAGTCTAAAATATTTGCTAAATTTATTGCTGTAAGTAGCGTGAAATTGGCTACGCAAGGTATGATAATCAAACTCCTTGGTTAAGGTCAAGTCATTGATGTCGTAGGTAATAAGATTAGGGCTGTGTTGCTCCAAGAAAAGATTGTTGTAGACCGTGCCCGCTACTATTTTTAGATAAGATTTTTGGTTGAGCAATCGTCTAAAAGAGACCCCTAAAATGCCCAAGTTAGAACCACTTCGTTCCCCAATGTAGTCATATATAGTAAACCAGTCGGCTGTATCTTCCTTGATCAAAAAGAGTTCGTTACTCAGTCCCCCCACACCAAATACCTTTACTTCATTTTTATTGTCTTTAGAATTGAAGGTGAGATTAAAAGATAAATCTTGGAAATCATTGGATACATTATCCCCTATAGCATAAATGCCAAAGGCATTGAGTAGTCCAAGCGTTGAATAACGATAATTGACCAAATAAGAACTGCGTCCTTTTTTGATGGGCCCTTCAGCAGATGCCCCCAATCCAACAAAACCTACTTTGATCGAATACTCCCGTTCTACCATATTGCCCCGTCTATTACGCATATCAAACACCCCTGACAACGCATTGCCATACTCTGCCGAAAAACCACCCGTTAGTAAGTCGGTATTGCCCAATACGGCCGCCGAAAAGGCAGTAATACCTCCACCCGTAGCCGCCGAACGACCAAAGTGATTGGGACTAGGAATTTCTAAGCCCTCTAATCGCCAGAGTACGCCAAACGAAGAATTGCCACGGACAATAATATCATTTTCGTCATCTGAATCTGTCCGAATACCAGGCAGTGCCCCAGCCATTCTTCCAGGATCATCAATACTGGCTGCATAGCGTTTGGTTTCTTCTACAGAAAACGAACGGGCACTTATAATAGAAAGATCATTGAGCGGCTTATTGCCTATATCGTTGTTTTCTTCTGCCGTTACCACTACTGTTCGGGTCGTTTGTACCTGCTCACGGAGTCCAATTTCCAGATAACTCACTTTTCCTGCACTAATCAACAAGCCATCAGAACGATAAGACTCATACCCCAAATACTGTGCAATAATAGTTTGACGACCTACAGGAACGTTTTCTAAAATAAAATTGCCATCAATATCAGTAGTTGTATTCAATTCGGATGTTTCGACCAAAACAACGGCACCAATCAAAGGCATTTGGCTGGCTTGATCCACTACCTTTCCCCTAAGGGTTTGTGTATTTTGTGCTTGAGTAGCAATAGTCAAACACAATCCTAAAATAGTAAATAATGCTTTCATGTTATTGGAGCTAATACTTCGTTTGTAAGCTTGGAGTAGATAAGGGGTGCCTATGGCTTGATTTGCTATATCAATATATGTTAATTAAAATATAGTAAAAATATTTACACGTGTTCTTATGGTAAATTATATGTTTTTTACGAAGTAGATTTAATAATTTATTCAGGAAAGAGTAAACAAGAATGCATTAAGAAGTGAATAATGTACTTGTTCTAAAAGAGGTAAATATTTAAAAAATAAGCGTATAAATGATGTAATTTAACAGAGTATATAATAATTGTATCTTATTATTAAAGGTAGGTAAATTATCAAGAATGGAAAACATTTTACTAAACTTTATTGCTCCAAATAGTATTCAGATTCAAAATAATAGAAATATTTTTGAAGGCTAAAAGATTCATCAAACAAAAAATAGCAGGGTATATGCTGTTAGTCGTTTTGTTTTAGACATGCTGCAAAAGCTATTTTTTTATAGAGGAATTGAATGAAAATGTACTAGGGATTAGGCCAGTATTTTGCTTGTAAAAAAGCTAAATTTGTGACCAAATATTCTGAGTGCGATAGAGAGGGAATCAAAATTATCTAGGTACAGGACAAAAAATGCTGGAGCAGTTGTCAGGCACGTTCAACGTGCCTGACAACTACAGCCAAGAGTAATGGAAAGGTTATTTTAAGGGCAATATTACTTTTTGTCCTGTATCTAGCAACATTATATATCAAGTTGAAAACTTAGTATAGGTAGTAGCCCTGCTTGATAACGAGGAACAACCGTTGCGTTTCGACGGTCGTAAATAAAGAAGCGTACATTTTGGTTATTGGTGACATTTTGCACATCTATGGCAATGGTATAGGAGAGCTTTTTGTGGTTTTTGCGATAAGCTATTCTAGCATCTATACGAAAGTAAGGACTGGCAGCTGCCCCAAAAATGCGCTCTTGATCTGGAACGTACATGCTTGCAGCCCTAGAAGCGGCCTCATCTGCTGGAGTATAGCGCAATCCCCCTGATATAAATGATTTGGCACCGATTTGTAGGGCACCACCTTTCTTGAAAGTAAGTTCATAACCGCCCATTAAACTTGTTCCCCATCGTTTATCTGTTCGGCTACTGATCCATTCTGTGTCGCCCAAAGATTTGAATTGAGACCAAAACAAAGACCCTGTTAATAAAATAAAAAAGCTGCGACTAAAGGCTTTTTCAACGGTAGCATCTACACCATAATTCTGTGCTTGCCCTTCCGAAATCATGGCTCTGGTACCAAAGTTTTCCCGTTCATTGAGCAACCAAAAACCACTGTTGAGGGTAGTCCCCGTTGGTTGGTCATAGCCATATTGGTAAAATCCCTCTAGATTTATATTAAACCCTTGACCAATAGCTTGTTGGAAGCCTAAAATAGCATGTTGCATTTTGGCAATTTGTAAGTTTCGATTGGGCTGGTACATCCCCCCGTTGCCATCTGATAATTGCAATAAATAGGTGCCAATAGGCAATATCTTGCCATGCCAAGTATAAGCGGCACTAATAGTAGTGGTTTTGGTAGGTTTGTATTGTAAGCCAAAACGTGGTTCTATACTGTAGGTATTGTTGAGCGCAAAGAATAGGGCGTGTACCCCTGCATTGATCGTAAGATTGGAAGTGGGGCGGTAACTTCCCTGTGCATAGGCTTGTGCAATGAAGGCCGTGCCATTCACTTTATCCAAAAATTGCGATCCTTCAAAGTAATCTAAATTATAGGTATTGGCCGTAAGGGATAAACCCGTTTTGAGTCGAAATCGATTGCTGATTTTATTACTATAAGTAGTGTGCAATTGACTGCGAAGTGTATGATAATTATAATCTATGGTTACGTCTAGGTCATTGATATCATTGGTGATTAGATTGGGTATCTGTTGCTCCAAGAAGATATTACTATAGACAGTACCCGCTACAATTTTGAGGTACGATTTCTCATTGAGCAAACGTCTGAAAGAGACCCCAAAGATGCCCAAATTAGAACCACTTTTCTCTCCAACATAATCATAGACCGTGCTCCAAGTAGTCGTATCTTCCTTGATCAAAAACTGCTCATTGCTCAATCCTCCTACACCAAATACTTTTACCTCATTTTTATTATCCTTAGAATTAAAGGTTAAATTGAAGGATAAATCCTGAAAGCTATTGGTTACATTTTCTCCCGTCACATACAAGCCCATAGCATTGAGCAAGCCAAGCGTAGAGTAGCGGTAATTGACCAAATAAGAGCTGCGTCCTTTTTTGATGGGCCCTTCTGTAGAGGCACCCAAGCCTACCAAGCCAATTTTGATAGAGTGCTCTCGCTCTACCATATTGCCCCGTCTGTTACGCATATCAAACACCCCCGACAAGGCATTGCCATATTCGGCAGCAAAACCACCTGTAGACAAATCCGTATTGCCCAATACGGCCGCCGAAAATGCGGTAATCCCTCCACCAGTACTAGCGGGGCGTGCAAAGTGACTAGGATTGGGAATTTCCAAGCCCTCTAATCGCCAAAGCACACCAAAAGCAGAATTACCACGAATAACGACATCATTTTCGTTGTCTGAATCGGTCTGAATGCCTGGCAGAGCCGCCGCCATTCGGCCTGGATCATCAATACTGGCAGCATAGCGTTTGGTTTCTTCTACCGAGAACGAACGGGCACTAATGACAGAAAGATCATTCAATGCTCTATTGCCCACTCCATTGGCACCACTAGACGCAGAGACAACCACCGTTTCGGTAGTTTGAACTTGCTCTAACAAGCCAATTTCTAGGTAACTCATTTTGCCCGTACTAATGAGCAAGCCCTCTGAAAGGTAGGGTTCATACCCCAAGTATTGGGTGGTAATCGTTTGACGACCAATAGGCACATTTTCTAAAACAAAATTTCCATCTATATCTGTGGTGGTATTGAGTTCGAGTTCTTCTACCAAAATAACAACACCAATCAAGGGCATTTGGCTGACTTGATCTACTACTTTTCCACGAATGGTTTGAGTGCTTTGTGCTTGTGTAAGAACAGTTATGAACAACCCAAATATAATTGTAAACAGTACTTTCATATTAATTGAGAATTAGAAATTGTATGTCAATTGATTGCATCCAATGAAAGATAAGTAAATTCCTAAGAATGGGAAATGTTCGATAAAACTTTATTGCTTTCAAGAGTTGTAGACCAATGAATCGTATACTGTATTAAAAGAAGGTACAGCACTATAACCAAACTTAAAGATCAAGCTGTAAACTGAGCAATGGTAAGAGTCCTGATTGATAATTGGGAACAATAGACACACGCTTAATGGGGGAGAGATCCAGTAAAATTAACTGTTTCGTATAAAAAATAAATTCCTTTTGAAAGCGTTTTATGAACACAGGAAATTAGTTCTATGCAGGAATCTAAAGTAGGAAAATTATACAATAGTGGGAAATACAATTTTTTTTAGGGAAAATCCACTGTGAGGTACAAAAAATGGCTAATGGTCATAAACTTTTTTTTAAAATAAAGTATTAAAATATTTTAAGTAATTATTCTACTTAGTTAAAAAATAAAGGTATTATGTCATCTTACAAACAAAGTCAAAATAACAAAGATAAATAGTACTTTGTGAGTATTCCTCAAATGTAGCAAAAACACCAATACAAAGCCAACCATTATGATAACTTGGGATTACATTGATACACAGAATAAACTGGATGACTGTATTCAATTTTTAGTGCAGCAAAATGTTCTAGCTATCGATTTGGAGTTTGATAAAAATCGCTATCGTTATGGTTTTAATCTTTGTTTGGTGCAAATATTTGCAGGGGGGCGTTGTTTTTTAATTGATCCTTTGATCGAAGACATTGACCTGAAAGGTCTGTACAAGATTTTGGAAAATCCTGCGATTGAAAATGTGGTCTATTCTTTTGGAGAGGATTTGAGATTACTACATTCTTTGGGGTGTTTTCCTCAAAATACCTATGATTTGGCCATAACCCTGCGTTTGCTCAATTACCCTCCAGCTTCTTTAGCCAATGTATTGGGTCAGTTCTTGGATATAGAAATCAGCAAGGCTGCTCAGAAAAGCAATTGGTTCTCTAGACCTTTATCGGCCAAACAATTGGATTATGCAGCACGAGATGTATTGTATTTGTTTGAGTTAAAAGAAGAATTGGAGCCAGAGGTGGCAGCAAAGGAAATCGGGGCATGGATTGAGGAAGAAAACAGCTATGTAGATACGCTTTCTTATGCAGATATTGATAATAATGTCTATTTGAAGGAAAAAGACAAATTTGGTTTGTCAGAGCATGAGTATTATGTTTTTGAACATCTAATGGCCTTTAGAGAGGAGCTGGCCGAACAACATAATCGCCCAAGTTATCAAATGATAGACAAGGAGTACTTGCGTGAATTGGCTCAACGCCCCAATCAAATTCATCGCTTTTTTAAGATAAGAGGGATGTACAAAGCGTTCAAAAACGAAGCGTTTAAAGATAAATTGTGGAAACAATTTGAGCGTTTTGCCAAAGAGGCCGAGCAAGCACAGCTATCCAAAACAGCCGATGCCTTCAAACGTTTGGACCCCGCAGAGAACAGAATACGTCGCCAAAAACGCAAAGAGCGCGACGAAATCAAAAAGAAAGTGTTTAAACCCATACAGGCCAAAATTGCCGAAAACCTCGGCGACCAAGTAGTCACCTATATTTTGGGCAATCGTCTGATGGATGATCTGTCAGAAGGCAAAACAGAGGGTTTGCGCCACTACAAACGCCAATTGATAGAGCAATATGCACAAGAATTGGGCATAGAAGTTCGCCCTTATTTGGACGGGGATGTTTAGTGCTGTACGATAATAATATTCCCCTTCCAGCAAGGGAGGCTTCATATCGAAGAGTAGTCTAGCCAGTCAAAAAGATATTTTTCATCATGTTCTACTGCAAATTTCTTAAGAAACTCCAGATACTCTTTTTGCATGATGCTCATTGATACATCTAGAAGAATTATTTTTAAGACTACTTAAATTATCTACTGTTCTTCCTCCTCTATCTCAGGCATATCTTCCACCCGTTTCATCTCGCCCGCCAAATCCGTTGCTTGCAGAATCAAGAACCCCACGGCAAAAAATAGAGCCATAAACAGCATACTATTACGCATAGAACCCGTCATTTGGTTGATAAAGCCAAACGAAAAGGTGCCAATTACAATGGCCGACTTCTCTGTTACTTCGTAAAAGCTAAAATAAGAAGCCGTATCTATCGTACCCTTGGGAATGAGGCGAGAATAGGTAGCCCTAGAAACAGACTGAATGCCGCCCATACCAATGCCAATCAATGCCGCCAAGCCATAAAACCCAAGTTTGGCTTCCAAAAAGAAACTAGCAATACAAACCACCACCCAAATACTTAGAATTAGGCTAATAGCCAAACGATTGCCTGCTTTATTAGAAATCCAAGCAAATAAAATAGCTCCTACCGTAGCCAAAACCTGCAAGATCAGCACCACAAGAATCATCTCTGTAGATTCAATGCCAACTACCTTGGAGGCAAACAAAGGAGCCAGCAACATCACGGTAGAAACACCCATACTGTAGGCAAAGAAAGAACTCAAATAACGTTTTAAGACAGGACGGGCACTAATTTTGAGGCCAATTTGTTTCAATTCATTCCTGCCACGCCCCAAGATAGAACGATCAAATTTTTGACCTGTTGGTTTATCCTTGAGGTAGTAAAAAGCAATATGAGCAAAACCCATCCACCAAAGGCCCACCAATAAGAAACCAAATTGAGTGGCTGTTTTGGTAGTTTCAAATCCAAACGTTTGAGGGAACATCAGCAAAGCCAAATTGATTATTAGCAGAAGCACACTTCCCACATAACCAAAAGTAAAGCCACGCGCACTGACATTATCCATGCGATCGGGCGTGACAATTTCTGGCAAAAAACCATTGTAAAAAACCAAGGCACCAGCATAGCCTATACTCGCCAAGACCGAGCAGGCAATTCCATACTCAATATTGGGCCCTTCAAAAAAGAACAAACCCATGCAGGACAAACTTCCCAAATAGGTGAAAAACTGCATAAAACGGCGTTTACTGCCTGTATAATCGGCAATTCCTGATAAAATTGGCGAACTAAAGACCACAACCAAAAAGGAGAGCGAAATGGCATAGGTAAACAGTACCGAACTAGAAATGGTAATCCCAAAAAATGGCACCAGCTCCCCACCAAATGCTTCTTGGGTTACATTCTCATAAAAAACAGGAAAAATTGCTGTCGTTACAATCAGATTATAAACAGAATTGGCCCAATCATAAGAAGCCCAAGCATTAATCAAACGTGGTGAATTCTTTGGTAACATAGCAGGTGTTTGTGGTTAAGAGTGTTTACAAAAGTAAATAACTACTGGTTTCCAAGATACACAAAAGAGCGTGATTGTAGGAGCATTCTGAAAGCTATATAACAAGTTGTAGTGTGAGGCTTAACGTTTCTCCGAAAGTCGAAAACGCAAAATATCTTTACTCAGATGTTTGTCTTTGGGGTTGAAATAAAGCAATTGTCGCAATAAATGGGCATCTTGAGGCGCATTGTCTGTAATCGCCTGATAGGCCAAAGCTCTGACCCAAGGACGTTGTTCTTGCTCTTGGTTATAATAATTGCGCAAGATTTGTAAAAACTCCGACAATCTATTTTCAGTAAAACCACTTTGGTACAAATCTTCCAAAAACGCACGTTCCGCTGAGAAATCGACCAAGGCATCCAAGCAGTATTGGAGGCACTTTATAGGCTGGAGGCCGTGAAACCATCCTGTAAATGCCAATTCAAAAGAGCGTTCTTCATCTTCTAGTGCATCTGCACAAAATAGTGCCGCCGCGTAGTATTTTTTGCTTTCCAAGAATTTTTCCAAGACTTTTTCATAGTAGGTTTGTGCCAATGTTGGTTGGCCCAATTGCTGGTACAAGTCACCAACTTTTCTATTGTTGCCCAATTCTTTGTAGAGTTCCAAGGCTTGTTGTAGGCGATTGGCTTTTTCATAACAAAAGGCAGCATTTGGTTTATCCTTCAAGTATTTGAGATAAATAGAAGCTGCTTGCTCATAAGAACCGCCTTTCATGAGTGTTTCGGCAGCACTTTTAGGTGCTCGCAAAAGGCGCAAGTAAATGAAGGCCGCCTTATCAAATTTTTCCTCCTCCATTAGATTTTGTGCTGCGGTCTGATATTGGCGCTGCAATTCGTAATATTGATTGTTGGGTACGCTAAAAGAGCGGCCAGAATTGTAACCCCCACTACTGTTACTCGATTGGAACAGACTCGTAGAGGCCCAACGAGGCATCCAATCCCAGTTGCCGCCATCGGTAGGAACGCCATATCCACGGCCTATTTGACCATTGTTGAGCGGAATGGCATATTTCAATGCTTTTTCGGGATCTTCCTTGAGCAAGTCTACCAATCGACTCATAGGATGTTTATACCGTTGCTCCAATGCTTCTAATTCTTGTTCCAATTCCTCTGTCCAAGGAGGTGTAGCGCGCATCTTGTCTTGCAAGCGGGCCCACAAGCCCTTTGTCTTAGGCTGCTCTTTTTGTTGGAGATGGCTTTCTTTCCAAGCACGTAATTTTCTCAATCTAAGAATTTCAACAGCCGATAGAGGTTTGTTTTGTAAATCCTCCCGCTGAGGTACAACAGCATCCAAGGCACCCAAACTCTCTGTAATAGGAGCAGCTTCTACCGTGAAAATTTTGATTTGCTCAGGTATTACTAAACCTTCTTCTGGAGCTTTGCTTATCGAATTATGTTGGAGAGGTTTTAGGAGTAGGGTAGCCCAATCGAGCGGTTCAAAAAGCTCTACCAAACCCAAACTTGGATGCAGCAAATGATTTTTATTAAATAAAAGATCGGCTAGACCTGCTGCGGTTAGCGTGGGCGACAATTGGCAGTATTCGGGGATAAATAGGGATTGGTGCACCCACTGCAAAGCAAGATGTGGGGCTATATCTGTGGTCTTGATGGGCGTGTTGGTCACCACAAGACAACCCCAAATTTGATTGGGGTGACGATCTGGTACGGCATAGCAAACGACTTGTTCTTCTTCTAATTGTAATTGCGACAAAGCCTTTAGCCAAACAATGGGGGTTGCACCTTGTATTAGAATGCCCTGCAAGGGATAACTATTGCTGGAAGTTGGAACTAGCGTTAGTGGTAAAGTGTGCCAATTGGACATAAATAATAATTTGATGACAATGAAAGTAAAGAGCCAAGTCTTTTTATGGTGAAGTTGTTTAAATTTAGTTTATAAACGACTAAGTATACCCTGTACTAAGTTACAACATTTCCTAGTATAGTGTCAATAAATGGTTGTAAGTAAAAGGTGAAAAAGAAGTCTGGTGCTAAAATATTCTTTCCTTGGTGTATAGAATCGTTGCAATAGTATGGATTGCCACAAAAATGTTCCTCTGTTGCCATTCCCAAGGATTTATTGAGTGTCGTAGGCAAATAAATTTTGGGCAATTTTTGATTACTGCTCGTCAAGGTCATCAATCCTAGAGAGTTGGCCGTAACAGTGCTGCCATCTGGAAAGGTAAACTGTCGTAATCGTCTTTTCTTGTAATCTTGCTGGGCACTAATCATGGTAGGACTGGTTCTAGTACTAATTTTGATGATATTATTGTGTGCTAATTGCAATTGATGACGGCCATTAATCAATAGGTGGCCTTGCTCGGTAACAGAAATGGCATTGATATTCTTAAGCAACTGATAGTGCTTGGTGTATTTTTTTTTATTTTTTTCATGCAAGACAAACAGTTTGTGTTTTTGTATCAAATCTAACACCAATTGACGGTCTTCAAAAGGACGCAATACAGGATTTTCTGGCAGCTCTATAACCCACGATTCTTCTGCATTATCAAAAGCATAAAAAACATCATTACTGGCATCAAAAACCAATTGATTGAGATACCATTTTTTGCGTTGAGGCAACTCAATACTCACCAAAGTTTGGCGGCTGATATTGACCAAATCTAGCCTGCTTGGAGAGCGCATTCCCACCAATAATACAAAATCTCCAGAGCTAAGTTGTCCAACTTCTGCTAAGGTATAATCTACTAATCCACTATAAGACCATTGCCAGCCCTTGGTTTTATTGTTTCGATACTGGATGTAACGCAATAAATGGCCGTGAGGAGCCAACATAAAGATTGCCGTAGTTTGATCTTTTGTATCGGCCCATAGCAATTGTTCATACTGTTTGGGTTCAGGCACCAAGATGGGCGTTTGCAAGGCTTGTGTGTTCAAATCAGGGGCATTGGACGAGGCTACTGGAAGTTTGCTTGGATCCCAGGCATCTTGGAGCGTTAGCTGAAATTCTTGCAATAGCTTTTTGCCCAATGCGTATTGATAGACGCTAATTTTTCCTTGGGCAGTAGGTTGTATGTAATAATGTAGTTGTTGTTGGTGGTGGCGCATAACTTGCTGCATAGCGAGTTGCTGCATGGACTCTTTGGAACTGATGAGCACTACTTCATGGTGCTGTTTAATGCTTTGTGTTTTGAAAAAAGTTTGTAAGCTTTCGGCAGCATGTAGTTGTGGGTAGACACGGTTTAATGCTTTTTTGATGGATTCCACACTGTTCCAAGGAAGCAATACCAATTCTTTTCCGAGGGTGTAGATTAAACTGTTAAGGTGTTTTTCGTCTACTTTTTCTAAGGCCAAGGCGATTCCAAAAGCAACTTGCTTAATACTGCCCCAATTATAAATAGAGGTATCAATAAGTATATGTCTGGTTAGTGCAGGACGTTCGGGAGTGGCCTCTCGTTGTCGATACAGGGCCTCTCTATTGACCAAGCGTGACAGAAATAGTGTTTGGTCATACGCAAATTCAGAAATAAGCAATCTATCCAATTCCCCTTTATTACTCAAGTCTGCTGTTCCTCCAAAAGCCTCTTGTTGTTGCAACCGTTGAAGAGAAGGAAGCGCCAACCCTGCTTGCAAGGCAGCAAAAAGGGTTGCCATATAAAAAGTTTGAAAATCTTCGAGTAAATTTTCGCGCCAATGGGGTTCTACCTCTTGTGTTGATTCTTCCAATAGAGGGGCTTCCACCTCTTGTGCCTCTTTTAAGGCGTTTAGTAAATCCTCAACGGTTTTAAATCGTTGAGCGAGTACTTTTAGAATATGTAAGCTGTGAAATATTTTTTTGACATTAATAGGCGTGCCATCGTCTGTTACCAATTGCTCAAAAGTAGTATTAGTCAGCTGTTTATACTCTGCTAATATCTTTTGCATGTTTTCTTTTTCAAATGCTTTGTAAGCATTGGTAAAGAGGGTTTGCAATAGGAACAACCGTTCTTTGTCTTGGTGGTATTGGACGGGCAATTGTTGTAAAATGTCTAAGAATCTAAAACCCTCTGGTACTTCCAAGTTATCAGCCACCCCTCCATAAAGCAATTGTAATAGATCTTGTTGGATCTTGGCAAGCAACTGTTGGCTTTGTGGTTTGGTGGCCGCCAATGCCAATAATACACAATCCAGTGGGGGCGTATCGGCCAAAGCCAGTCCCTCCAAGGTAGTGATCAAATAAGCTTTGTACACCAGTGTACTACCATCATTGAGGGCAATCACTTCCGTTTGATCGCGCCAATGCCAAAACGAGTGTTGATGTTCCTTAAAATACTCTTGTAAGCTGATCATATTAAGAAGGGTTGGAGGAGGAGAGTTGTTCTTGTGTAAAATGAAAACTACTTCTACTCAGGGGCTTGAAATGTGCTTTGGGGATTAAATTATATTGGCTGTTCTTTTGCCAAAAAATCCAATGTCGTTTGGCTGGGTCTAAGCGTTTGGCGGTAGCCGTAGACAAAAGAGGCCATTCCAAATCCCAACCCAAGGGCAGAATGTGTTGGCCGCGTTTCCAGTAGGGTTTGCCTTGTATAGCAACCATTGGTGTGCCCTTTATCAAAGCATGATAATTTCCAATAACCGTCCAGCTCAAGGAATCCAGTCGCCAAGCAGCCACTGTTTTTAAATAAGCTTTCAAATCGGCCAAATTCACCAATAAAAACAAGCCTTTCTTCTCAGCGGCACTGCTTGGCACCAATTGAACAGGAACACTTGCTTGCACGCCAAAATAATTGGGATTGATAGAAGGAAGCAGAACGACTAATTTTTTTTGAATGGCTTGCCAGTTCAAATCAGGGACATCCCCAATCGGAATTTGTTTGCCATAGGGATAAAGCAAGCCCTCCTTGGCCGTATACATCGATTGAGAAGGGATGCGTTGTATTGTAGCTGTCTTAATTAATCCTTCAGGGATGTTTTTTACCCAGACAATGTTTTCTTGTATAGCGATTTCTAAAAAATCATAAGCATACAAATCTCTAAGTAGTTGACTGTCTTTAGTGTTGATAGTCAATACATTTATGCTGTTTCTAGAAGTTGTTGCCATAACTTTTCAATTTGTGCCTGTAAGTGTTTTTGTGCCTGTTCTTCTTGTATCCAATGGGAGCGGTTTTGCAAATGTCTTAGTTGATCCTTTATCAAGTTTTTCTCTTCATAAGAACAACCCTCTGCGTCCAAACGTTCGCTCAGTTGCATCAACTCCTGCAAGAGTTGTTCGGCATTCGGCAGATTATTGACATAAGCTTGTGGATGTGCTTGTGTGCTGCTGTGTTCTTGGAGCAAGGTATCAATGATGCCCGCCAATATATCAATTTGTTCTTCGGTATCCCAAATATATTTAATAACCCAAAAATCGGATATTTCTGCTTGTTGGCGACCAGACAAAAGCGCGCTGGCTGCAAAAAGGCTTTGAAGTTTGACGGCACGACGATCGGAGAGGGCAAGCCCTGCATTTCTTAGACGGTGTACCAGATCTATAAAAGGAGCTTGAATGGCAGCCAAATCAATTTGTTGGGCTTGTTGTTGCAACGCAAGAATCGTATCGGCGGTGATGCTAGGGCGTTGGGTTGCTTCCTCTACGGCTAGTTTCCAGCCCGCTTGTAGCACGGCTCCCAATTGGTCAGGAGCTACATAATTACAAGGTATTCGCAATAAAAAACGATCGAGCAAAGCCGCTAGACTTTGTTCTTCGGGAAGTTGATTGCTTGCTCCCACAAATAAGAGGGCAGGCAATGCACGGCGTTCTTTGCCTCGTCTAAAAATACGCTCATTCAAGGCCGTGAGCAAACTATTTAGAATGGCAGAATTGGCATTAAAAATCTCATCCAAAAACACCAACGAAGCTTCGGGCAACATGCCTGTCGTATTGGTCACCAGCTCGCCTTCTTGCAATTTTCGAATATCAAAGGGCCCAAACAACTCGTTGGGTTCTGTAAAACGGGTTAGCAAATACTCAAAGTTGTTTCCGTCCTTGATACAGTGTGATAATTCGCGCACCAAAGCACTTTTGGCGGTACCAGGAGGCCCTAATAAGAAGGCATTTTCTCTAGCAACCAAGGCAATGCCCAACAAATCTACAATGGTATCTTTGCCTACAAATTGATTTTTGATATAATGTAAAACAGCTTGTAAAGCGTCGATTTTTGACATAATAATTTAAATTCTAATAATAAGATGATAGGAGAGGAAATCGGTGTTAAAAATTTGGCCTACGTAGAAGTATTAAAGAGTTCTAAATCTGGCCAAACACTGGATTGATGCGCCCCCAAACTAGCCCTTACCGCTTGTTGAATCCAAGGAACAGGAAGAAGCTGGCTTGCTTTTTTTGCAATAATTCGATCCGCATACAATTGGTGTAAGCAAGGATGCTGTATTTTTTGGGTGGGCAATGCTGGCGCAGCAATTGTATAACCAATGGCCGAATAAGGCCATTGTGCCAATTGTTGTTCTAATAATACGATGAGGCCATCATCGGGGTTGATGGTTTTTAGTTTTTCTAATAAATTGGGCAAAAATCGCAACGATAAATCGACACTCAAAACGGCAGCCGTTGTTTTGGAACCCCTGTAAGCAGCAAATAAAGGGGTGATTTCTTCTAGGGTGGCTTGTCTGTTCAAAATGGCTTGGGCCGCATAATATAGGAGCAAGGCACCCCAGAGCGCGGCATCAGGGTCAAACGCAGGTGCTTCATGCGGATAATTGAGCTGCTCTTCTTGATAGCATTGGTGCAAGTACTCAAGGGCGCTGCGGCATTCGTCTGCCTCTACTTGATGCCATTGGTAGGACAAATGAACGGTTTCAAAACGCAATTCTTGTAAGAAATTCAGAAAAGAAGCCTGCACGGTACAAATGGTTTTATATAATGAGTTATTCCAAGCTTACCAAGATAAAATTATTTTTGTATAAAAATAGTTCCCCATACATTTTAAATGTTGCAATGGTGTACTGTGTTTGTTTTATTACAAAGATGTCGCTAGAAATGTGTCGATCCTACGGAGCTATAAAGGTGTCGCTCCTCTGGAGCTAGAAAGGTGTCGCTCCTCTGGAGCTATAAAGGTGTCGCTCCTCTGGAGCTATAAAGATGTCGCTCCTACGGAGCTAGAAAGGTGTCGCTCCTCTGGAGCTAGAAAGGTGTCGCTCCGCTGGAGCAAAAAGTCCCGAAGGGACGGCATAAGCGAAGGAAGGACGCAGTCCTTTCCGAAGCCCCCCAAAAAGCCCTGAAAGGGCGTTATAAAACGGGAAAATGATGGATTATCTTGGAGATGATTATCCACGCCATCAACGGTGCTCTAATCTTCGTAGTTTTTTAGCTTCTGCTCCATATACGTTTCCACATCAATATCCCATTTTTGCAGTACTGCAACAGCGTTTTGCAAGTACGTTTGAATATAGGGTATATGCCGAAAAGGCAACAGATTAGTAATGGCCGCATCTGCCAATTGAATAGAGCGTTCTTTGTCTACTTTTGATTCTTGATAAAAAATGCTCATATTTATTTGAGTCATAGCTAAATCTGGTAAATAGGTATTGGGATTGCCCTTGGCTAAACGTTGATAGATTTCTAAAGCTTCTAAGTAAGCTTTCTCGGCTTTTCCATAGTCATTTTGATCACTTTGTAAAACCGCCAAGTTATTTAA
>JBGCDW010000006.1:0-20224 GCA_045105775.1 Aureispira sp. | reverse complement strand
CGAGCGATACAGCCCTCCAAAATGAGACCCTGCATACAGGGTTTGATTGCTCCCTCCATTGTATTGCGGATGAAAGGCTATGCGATGAATTTGCCCCATGCCTTTGCCTGCACTGCTGCCGCTGGGTGTGGTCAAGGGCCCCAATTCGCGCCAAGCAACCGAAGGGCTATAAACGGAAGGCAATACTATTCCTGTGGCACTGGCAAGACCGCCTATATTTTTGTAGGCACTGGCATAATTCATCAGGGCTTGGGTGGCCGTGCTCATGTTGCCATTGGGGGCGAGGCGTGTGCCCCATGTCATCACATCGCGGCGCACTCGGTTGTAGAGTCCGCCCTCGGTGCTATCGTCTTGATGGTAAGTGTAGAAGGAATCGAGGAAGGTGTAAAAAGAGGAATCGGGGTGGATTTGGAATTGAGCGGAAGCGGAGGTGCAGGGGAGTAAAAAGCCTAGTAGTAGGCATAGTGTCCCCTGTAGTAATTTGTTCATTAATTGCAATGTGTTTATTTGTTGTCTTTGGAAAAAGCTCTTAGGCTTGTTGTGGGGTCAAGGTGGGGGGAGGGTGTGTATTACTTCAAATGTACGTTAAAAATATATACCAAACAAACAAACACCCTCATCCAAGCCATTGAATGAGGGTGTATTTATGATAGTTCTTATCGTATATGTTACTCGATTTCCCAATAAGCAGCCACTTGTCCATACTGAAAATGAATAGGATTGTGCCCTGGATCATTCTGAAAAAGATACAAATCAGGGTTCTTTTGGAAGAGCATGATGATGTCTGAGCCACCAAACTTAAAACGTCCAAATTCTTGTCCTTTGCCTACTTTTTTGCCTTCTAATTTGGTGTACATCTCTACGCCAGAAACTTGTGCCATTCCTATGGGTAAAATAGCCACTTTGCCTATTTTTTTGCCGCCATCTACAATCACCAATCCACGCGCTTGTCTAAATTCATAACCACCACCAGCATTATCGGGGGCATCAAATTGACCATCTACCATATTGACATCCAAAAAAACCTTGCCCGAAATATCGGCTACTTCCAATACTTTGCCCGCTATAGGCGTATGAAAACGGTGATAATCAAACGGCCCCAAGAAATAATGAACAAAGGTGCCTTCATTAAAGTCATCGGCATATTTACTGTTGTTGAGCAATTCCTGAACCGTACCAATAGTATGGGTATGTTTGAGCGTAATTTTGGCCTTATCGCCTGTGGTTTCTAGCACATTTCCTTTCTTATCAATAGGATAAATGGCCTTAAATGTACAGTCTGCTGGTGACGTAATGATATTATTGTCTGTAGGTGCTGCAATAGGACGCAAAGGACTGATGCCTGTCTTTTTACGCGCTTTATTAAAGTCTCTATAAAAGAATTGGTTGAACGTTGTCCAACTCTTTTCATTGTCGGCATACAATGGATAATTGTACATAGGATTGAACTTAAACGAGCGCAAACTTTCCTTGGTCAGAGAATCTGTGGTGTCCAAGAATTCGCCCCAAGCTACGGAAAAGTCTACTAACCAATCTGCAAATTTTTCAAAACTCTGCATGGTTTTGTCACTATTGGGGGCAGGCTGATCGACCAACCAATAAAACTGACAAAGCAAGTCGTATACTTTTTGGTTGTAGCCATTTTTGTCACTGGTGCTTCTCCAAGCATTTGGATAATTGGGATCGATACGTTCATTGGGTACCAAACGAACATAACTATCGAGATAATTATAGTAATTTTCTATAGTAGTAGGCCAGCCATTGCCTTGAAATTCATCATTGATGCCATTGTACAAATCACTATCTAATTCTGTTTTAGCTTTGTAAGCAGCTACTTTCAAGGAAGCCAACAAGGTTGCTTCCATTTTGGGGGACTTGGCTAGTAATTTTTGTAATTGTTGAACAACAGGAGCGTGTTCGTGTATGTTAGCCGTATTTTTTTTCATGATAATAGTATTTGTCTTAAAAATTATAATCCTCAAATAAAGGGAATTTGAACAATTCAAAGATCTAAAAATGGAACAATCCACACCAGCGTATAAATACGGGTTTTGAAAAATTAGGTATAAATACCTGTCCTTGTTAAGAGACTGTTGTATTCTTATACAAACTACTACCAAGGGGAACTATTTTTCTGGAACTCTTTTTTAGGAAGATAGTAATCTGACCCAACAAAAAGGAAGTAGATTTTCTTATATTAGCAGAAGAACAATTACCATTACCCTTACAAACGGTAGTCGACTAAACAACCTAATCTTTTGTAAGGACAACATAAACCAACCAATCAATGAGTTACTTTCACGGAGAAACCCCTGATAATTACGAACAAAAATGCTTGTGTACCTTAGTTTTAGATACTTCGGGTTCTATGACGGGGGCCGCTATTCGCGAACTCAATCGCGGATTGCAACAATTTTATGCCGCTATTGAAGAAGATTTGATTGCTGCCAACCGCCTAGAGGTTGGTATTATTACTTTTGGCAGTGCTATCCGAACCATTCAAGATCCTGCTTTGGTTGATAATTTTGATATGCCCACGCTACAAGTATCGGGAACAACACGCTTGGTAGATGCTGTGCGCGAAGCTATGCGCAAAACAGAACAGCGCAAGCAATGGTACAAGGAGACAGGCCAACCTTATTATCGTCCTATTATTGTTTTGATTACCGATGGAGAACCTGATAGAGATCAAGATGTACATGGACTTTCTAGTGAAATTCAGCAGGCTATAGATGACAAAAAATTCACCTTCTGGGGCTTGGGCGTAAAAGGATTCAACCAAAAAGTACTCAATCATATTTGTCCCAATTCTGCGCCTGGTATTCCCTTGGACGGCTATAAATTTGCTGAATTCTTCAAGTGGTTGAGCAACAGTATTGGCATTATCACCAAATCAAAAGAAGGAGATAGCATTGAATTGCCACCAGTAAACGACTGGGCACAAATGAAATTTTAATGACGAGCAACTCAATTCTCCATTCTCAAACAACTTCATCCACACTTAGCACCAACAACAGATGTCAGATCAAACAAACAAGGCGCAAGCCTCTTGGGTGGTAGCCTATGCTTCTATTATTGGAAATGGCCATATTGCTAATAACCTACCTTGTCAGGATAGCTGCACCAATAAGCAGTTGAACAAAACATGGGGCATTGCCGTTGTGGCTGATGGCGCAGGTTCTGCCAGCCATTCCGAATTGGGTTCCAGTTTTGTAGCGAGGAATACAGCCCATTGCTTTGAGGAAGTATTGACCCGCAATGGATGGGATCATGCCGAAGCTTTGCCAAGCGAAGAGGAGTGGAGAACCGAAGCCCTAAATGCTTTGCAAATTGTACGCCAACGCCTCAAGCAGTATGCCGACAACCAAGAACTGTCGTATAATGCTTTGGCTTGTACTGTTTTGGTGGTGTTGTATGCACCATTTGGCATATTAACCACCCATATTGGAGATGGTCGCGCGGCTTATTCTACGGCACCCGATGACTGGAAAGCTTTGATTGAGCCGTTTAGAGGCAATGAGGTGAACGAAACCGTATTTATTACCTCCAATATTTGGACACAAGAAGGGGTACAGAAATATGTGGGGTCAGGTGTAATCAAGGCACCAATTCGCGCTTTTGCCTTATTGAGTGATGGCTGCGAAAAAAGTTCATTTGAAGTCAATATCTGGGATGAAGAACACCAAAAATACCACGATCCTAATCGACCTTATACGCGGTTTTTTGAACCCAATGTACAGGGCTTGTTACAATTGCATAAAGAACAAAAATCGCAAGAAGAAATTAACAGTATTTGGGGCAGTTTCCTCACCAATGGCAACAAGTCCTTCAAGCAAGAAACGGACGATAAGACAATGATTTTGGCTATAGCTGTTCCTACTTCATAATTTCATGATCTGGTGCCTCTTGTCTATTACATAAAAGAAGACCAACAAGGTGTGGAGTTGGCAGAACATCCACTGGCATCGGGTGGAGAAGGTGTTTTGTATCAAGTACTTGGGCCAACCGCTTGGTTGGACTGTGTTGCCAAGATTTTTTATCCCAACAAAAGAACCGCAGATCGAGCAGCCAAGTTACAGTATCAATTGGAGCATCCTCCCTTGACAACAGACCAAGCACATGTGCCTATTAGTTGGGTGAAAACCCTATTATATGACGAGAAAGGGAATTTTGTAGGTTTTTTGATGCCGAGGGCAACAGGCGAAAAATTAGAAATTCTAACGGCTCAAAAATTGCCCAAATCCTTGAACCCAATATGGCAACGGCTACAATTAGGAAGCCCACAAGCCTTGCGTTTGCGGTTGAAGGTCTGTCATAATATTGCGGTAGCGGTACAGCTCTTGCACGCTACTCAACGCTATGTCTTGGTGGATTTGAAACCCGATAACATTATCATACAACCCAATGGCCTTGTGACTATTGTGGATACAGATTCTGTGGAGGTTGTAGAACATGGAAAAACACTATTTGCAGCGACAGTAGTAACCCCTGAATACACGCCTTGCGAGTACTACGAAGGCGTGCGCCCTGGACAAGTGAGCATGACCACTGCTTGGGATAATTTTGGCTTGGCGGTTATATTTTATCGTTTGTTGTTTGGCATTCACCCCTTTGCAGCAACGGCACATACGCCGTATGACCAGTTGACCGATTTGGGCGATAAAATCAAGGCAGGGCTTTTTGTACACGCCTCCCATCACCAAGCCAATTTTAGAGTCATACCTCCACCACATCAAGCCTTTTTGAAACAGGACAAGGCATTGCAACAGTTGTTTCAGCAAGCATTCTCCAACGGACATAACCAACCTACACAACGGCCTAGTGCCTATATATGGGCGCAGACCATTGCGGAGCATCCTTTATTGCTCACGGCACGTGAATTGCCTACTCAACGACTGTCTTTAGAAAATTTGGAGCGTAATAATTGGTATAAACTCGCTATAGAGACTAGTTATCAGCGCAAAATGCCCAAGGATCTAAATAGCAAGCAACGCTATTGGAAATATAATCGTTCTTCTTTTAGACAAAATGTAGAAGAGAATATCTCGCAGTTGTGGAATGTTACTACGCAGTCGATTCTCGCAATAACAGTGGGGCATCTGGTGATTTTTACATGTGTAGTTATGATATCCTTTATAACGGGTGTACACGATGATTGGTATCTCATTTCGCTATATCTCAAAAAAATAGGTGCGCTATTGGTATGGGGGCTAAAAAGTCCATTCTTTATCTTATTGCTCTTTTTTCCGCTCATCAAAGCGGTTGTGAAAGAGGCCAAGGAAACCTTTTGGGAGGACAGTGCTTGGAGACAAAATAGGGGAGCTAAAAAAATACAACGTCTATTGAAAAAAACTACCCAAGATTTGGAAGAACGGCAATATCAATTGCATATAGAGCGGCACCGTTTGAGAACCAGGATTCGAGAGTTGAAGGAGGAACACACGATTTATTCAAAGGTCAAGCAACACAAAGAAGCTGCATTTCAAAAAACATACAACGTTCCTATTGGGGTGGCCAATGAGGAAATTGCAAAAAGCTTACAAAGTAAAAAGGCGGCATTGGCAGCACAAGACCAACAAGCCAATCAACTAATCAGAGAAGAGGCCCAAGCTATTAGAACCTTATTAAAAGCACAACAAAATGTCTTGGCAGAAGATCCTCTTTGGCGTACAATTCGCGGAAAAAACAGCCAGCAGAAATTGCTTTTTCTACAACAGGATGCTTCCACTTGGGATGATCCAACCATTACCTCAACAGAGGTGCAGCAGCAATTGGAACAATTGCACAAAGAGCATGTACAGGCTCAAAACGAATTGAAAGAACAGTATGACATCTGGCACGAAGCGTTGCTGCAAGTGGTGCAGGAGGAGAAGATACAGATAGACAATTTGGTTGGTCATTCTGTAGAAAATATGTGTGAACGCATTAAAATTGACGATTTGCTATTTGACCAAGCATTTGTGAAAACATTGGTGACCTTAGAAGCCATAGAACAGGAGATTGAAGAACAAGAGCAAAGTTTGCTAAAGATAAAAGAGCATTTGACAGCAGTAAAAAAACAACTAAAGTAGTAATTTTTATTACCAACAATTTTAATTACAAGTCCTGTTCTGAACTAATAATAGTTTACACCAAGAAAAAATGTTATCTTCAAAGGACGGCTATTTTACCTAATCCGCCCCTTTGCTTTTCTCATGAGAAAACACGTATAGACATGTATAGAGTCCTAAACTACTTTCTATATTGCTCCTTATGCCTTCTTTTTAGTATTCCTGTAGCACAGGCTACGCATATGGTTGGGGGCGAAATCAATTATCGCTGTTTGGGCAATGACCGTTATGAAATTATGGTAACGGTTTTTCGAGATTGCGATACGGGCGTGCCTTGGTTTGATAATCCTGCCTCTATTGGGGTGTTTGATCGCAACGATTCGCTGTTGTATGATTTGCGGTTGACCCTGAGAAACAATGACACCTTAGATTTAAATCTGACTGACCCTTGTTTGGTCGCGCCGCCCAATGTGTGTATTCATACCACCACCTACATTGATACGGTGACGTTGCCTTTTCAAGCAGGAGGCTACCAGATTGTATATCAACGTTGCTGTCGCAATCAAGATATTGTAAATATTGTAGCTCCTACAGCTACAGGAGCAACCTATTCTTCTTTTATTTCAGAAGAAGCCCTATTGACCTGCAACAGCAGTGCTACGTTTAATGAATGGCCACCTGTGTATATTTGTGCAGGCGTACCTATTGTATACGACCACTCGGCCACCGATATAGATGGCGATTCTGTGGTCTATGAATTGTGTACCCCCTTTACAGGAGCTACGCCCCAACAATCGCAGCCACAACCCCCTAACAATCCACCTTATAATAATGTAACTTGGCTACCGCCTTATAGTGTGGACAATATGTTGGGTGGGCCTGATTCCTTGGTTATTGACCCCGTGACAGGGCTGTTGACGGGCACGCCCGATATTATTGGGGTGTTTGTAGTGGGCGTTTGCGCCAAAGAGTACAGAAATGGACAACTTATTTCGACGACTCGCCGCGATTTTCAATATGTAGTGGGCGTTTGCGGACGGTTGGTTTCTTCTTCCTTTTTTGCACCCAGTATTCAGTGTGATAATTCACTGGCCGTTAGTTTTCAGAATAACAGTGCGAGTTTGGGAACAGGATTTACTTGGTTTTTTGGCGACAGCCTCAACAATACCTCTTCCAATTTTCCGAATCCTTCTTATATCTATCCCGATACAGGTTTGTATACTGTCACTTTAATTGCCGATCCTGGAACGTTGTGTGCCGACACTTCGCAGCAAGTTATCAATTTGCAATATCAATCTATAGCTGTTGATTTTGATGTGCAAACGGCCAATTGTACCGATTCCTTCTTTTTAGATATAACAGATTTAACGTTGGATAGTATTAGCACCATTGTACAATGGAATTGGGATTTTGGCAATGGCCTAACCGACACGATTCCATTTGCCAATACCGTCTATGATACTTCAGGTACCTACATTATTCGGTTGGATGTATTGGCAGCCAATGGCTGTACAGCAAATTATCAAGATACGCTCACCTTGGATTTGCCGACTATTTTTAGTGATGATACCGTAGGCATTTGTCCTGGAGATACGGCAATAGTACTCAACCCAGGGGGCAATCCCAACCACTATTATCAATGGTCGCCAGCTACAGGTCTGAGCAACCCCAATAGTCCTAGTCCCATTGCTTTTAGAATAGGCAATAACCCACAAACTTATAGCGTGACGGTCGTTGCACCCAATGGTATTGATACTTGCCGTTTGGAACGAATGATTACCGTCTTGCCCAATCCGCTCAATACGTTAACTACTTCAGGAGACACGATTACTTGCGTAGATTCTTTGGTATTAAGCACCTATAGTCCTTTGGCACAATTGATAGAGTGGACAACAGATCCTAGCTTTGGTATTGTGCAATTTACAGGAGATCGTATAGTGGTGCCTGTTACGGGGATAACGCGTTTCTTTGTTCGAGCAACAGACCCTTATGGTTGTGTCTTGCTGGATACGGTAGATGTTATCAAACAAACCCTACCCGTAATACCTAATTTTAGTTATCAAGGAGCAGGCTGTGCGCCCAATTTTGGGGTGCAGTTTTTTGACACTACGCCCTTTGTGCCCGATTCAGTTGTGGCTTGGACATGGGATTTTGGCGATGGCAATGGCAGCATGATACAAAACCCTATACATACCTATGCACAAACAGGAAGTTATGAGGTGCGTTTATTATTACAAACGGCAGCAGGTTGTGTGGGCGAGTTCAAAGACAGTGTTACTTGGCAAGTGCCTAATTTATCAGGGGCGGATACCGTTGGTGTTTGTCCTGGTAATAACAGTGTAGTTCTGAATACAGGTGGTTCTAATAGCTTGCAATATCAATGGACACCCAGTGCTAGTTTGAGCAATTCCACTAGTGCTAGTCCTGTAGCTACGCCCCCTAGTTTGCCCTTTACATACACCGTAACAATTACCGCAATTAATAATAATGATACGTGTATAGCTGTAGAACAAGTAACCGTTATCCAATCGCCGCCTATTGGGGTAACGGTACCACCCGTGACAACATACTGCGGTGATAGCGTTACTTTAGTGGTTACAAGTCCAACAGCGGTGTTGTTTGAATGGTCGGGCGATCCTAGTTTTAATACTATTATTGCGACAGGCAATCCTATTCGAGTACGCCCATTGACACGCCCCAATGCAGGGTATTATGTACGGGCTACCAATGCTTATGGCTGTACGGCTACTACCTTTGTTTTTGTACAACAAGCGGCTACGGCCAATGTTAGTTTTTCGTATCAATCGTTGAGTTGTTCGGATAGCCTTCAACTGCAATTTACAGATTTGACGGTTCCTACAGGCAGCCCCATTACCAATTGGGCTTGGTCTACCTCCAATGGACAATTTTCTACGCTACAAAATCCAATTTTCACCTTCACCCAGAGCCAAACAGTATTTGTTACCCTCAATTTGACCTTTGCCAATGGTTGTACGGCACTAAAGAATGAACCCATTAGTTTTAATTTGGCTACTTATGACCAAGATACTACGGTAGCTCTTTGTGGTGGTGTGGCTTCTGCGCCACTCAATGTGGGCGGCAATACCAATGTCAATTACCAATGGTCGCCAGCGAGCAGTTTGTCCTCTGCAACGGCGGTTTCTCCTGTGGCTACGCCTCCGAGTTTGCCGTTTACGTATACCGTTACGGTCACGGCACTAAATAGCTTAGATACTTGTGTAGCGATTCACGAGGTTACGTTAGTTCCAGCTCCACCCATTACCATACAAGTACCCAAAGATACGGTGACTTGTGCAGGGGTATTTAATGTACAAGGAAGTTTTACCAATGCCGTACAGGTCGATTGGTCGTTCAGTCCTACCTTCAATCCTATAGCTATTTCTAATGTTACCAGTTTTTTTGTTGGAATTCCACCACCACCTTCTATTTTGCAAATGTATGTGCGTGCTGCCGATCAATACGGTTGTGTAGCGACCGATACCGTGCGTGTTTTGCGTCAAAATATTGCTATTCCAACATCTTTTACCACTCAAATCAATAATTGCGTAGACACCTTAGATGCGGTCTTTACCAATACCTCCACTTTACCTACAGGATTCCAATTGCAGAGCTATGCTTGGGATTTGGGCAATGGACAGACGGTTACGAGTCAGAATGCTTCGGCGCGTTATACACAGTCCAAACCTATTATACAACTGACCGTGACCGCCACCAATGGTTGTACAGGAACCTTTATAGATACCTTAGATTACACCTTACCCGTGTTGCAAGGAGGCGATAGTTTGGGCTTGTGTGGCGTAGATTCTGTACCACTCAATGTCGGTGGTGATCCTAGTTTAGGGTATCAATGGTCGCCTACCACAGGTCTGAGTGATCCCACGAGTCCCAGCCCTATGGCTGCGCCTGCCACCAATACGGTGTATATGGTTACGATTACAGCTCCCAATAATGGCGATACCTGTCGAGGTGTTTATCCTGTTTGGGTCAATGTTGATAGTTTTGCCATTACGGCTATGAATGATACCGTTTTGTGTGAGAATAGAATTAGCCTACAGGCCAATGCTCCTTTAGGGACACAAATAACGTGGTCGTTGGTGCCTGATTTTTCTACCTTATTGGGTATAGGCAATCCGTTAGTGACGTACGTTAATGATCCTCGTTGGTTCTATTTAAAGGCGACTAGTGTTTTTGGTTGTGCAGTAATAGATTCTGTATTCGTCGATTACAGAAGAGACGGCATTCCTGTTACTATTGATCGTTTACCACTGTTTTGTGGAGATTCTGTTCAAATACAATGGCTGGGCAACAGCTTGGATAGCGTTTACCAGTGGCAGTGGAATTTGGGCAATGGGCAGCTAGATAGTTTGCAAAATCCAATTGGTAATTACAACCAAGACAGCACCTATACCGTGACCTTACAAGTGCAAGGAGCAGGTACTTGTATTGGGGCAGAAAGCCGTCAATTGAGAGTATTATTGCCTGTACTAGATGTTCCGAATGCTACGGTTAGTACTTGTGGAAATGATTCTATACAGTTGGTTATTAATGCCCTGCCCAATCGTCAGTATTTTTGGTCGCCTAGTGTGGGATTGAGCAATCCTAATAGCCCCAATCCAATGGCTTTGCCGCCTGTGACCACTACTTACCGTGTACGCAGCTATGGGTTGTTGGATATAAATGGTGTAGCCGATACGTGTTGGATAGAAGATACATTGCGGGTGATTGTGGAACCTGCACCTATTCTGAGGATTGCGGGCGATACCGCTACTTGCGATAGCACTATATTATTAGCCTTGCAAGCCAATACCAGCACCAACACCCTGCAAACGGCTTGGTCGCTTGATCGAGGATTCCAGTCTATCCTCTCTATGGATTCTACTTGGACGGCTACGGCCAATGCAAGCCCTACTTGGATTTATGCTCGGGTAGGGAATAGCATCGGTTGTACGGATATAGATTCTATACAAATACAGAATCAGCGGTTTGAGTTACAATTGGGCAATCCTGCTATATTGTGTGGAGGGCAGCCCCCAAGTTTGCGCGTACAAACTACGCCCAACATAACAGGTTTGATCTATACGTGGTCGCCTGCCAGTTTGATTGCCACAGGGCAAGGAACCGATAGTGTGGTGTTATCTACAGCTATAGATACGGTTATTCAGGTGATTGCCCAGAGTCCATTTGGCTGTTTAGATTCTGCTACAGCAGTAACACAGACGGCTCCACCGCTCCACCTAACTCATTCTAGAGACAGCCTATATTGCGACAGTGTACCAGTGCTTTTGAGCAGCAATGCACCTACTGCTCAACAGTACAATTGGTCCACTTCGCCCAATTTTTCTACTATAATTAGTCAGAATGCTCAGTTTACAACCAACGTTGTCCAAGGTAGAAGCGTTTATTACATAAGGGTACAAGATAGTTTTGGTTGTGCGGCCACAGATTCTGTGGTAATTGATTATCAGCCTGCTTCCATTGTAGCAATAGCTCCAAATATCCCCTGTGTAGATACCAATACTCTTATTAATAGTATAAATTTGAACCCTAATGACAATTTGGCGTATCAATGGAGTGCAAATGGTGTGAATTTGGTGGGTAGGGATAGTGCTCAATTGTTGGTTTGGCCCAATGATAGTACTTATTACCAAGTACAAGTACAAAATCAATATGGTTGTTCAGATAGTGCCAGTGTTTGGGTGAGCGGAAGATCAGATAGTTTGTTTTTGGCGGTTAGTGCAGATAAAGATACGGTTCGATCAGGAGATTTAGTGCAGTTGTTGGCCACTCAACGAGCAGCTTATCAATACAATTGGCAGAGTGATGCTAATATAAGCAATACCATAAATTATAATCCAACAACCAATCCCGACCAAACCAGTGTCTATTATATCACGGTAACAGATGCCCAAGGATGTAGCAAAGAGGACTCTATTATTATATATGTCAACAATACTTTTTGTGAAGATCCATTTATTTTTGTACCTAGTGCATTCTCACCAGATGGGGATGGACACAACGATATAATTTATGTGCAGGGAGGGAATATTACCCGTATAAATTTTGTAATTTACAATCGTTGGGGAGAAGAGGTTTTTAGTTCTAATGACCAACAAGAAGGTTGGGATGGGACCTACAAGGGGAAAAAATGTCCGTCTGATGTATATGGTTATTATATGACTTGTCAATGTTTAGATGGGGCAGAACTAACCAAAAAAGGCAACATTACCTTATTGAGATAATTTAAAATACCTACTATAAAAATGAAAACTAACTTAGTTCTACTAATAGTAACCTTATTATGTTGTATTACTCATTTAGCAACAGCACAGTGTACTTTGAGTGACATGGAAATACCTGATACCTTGGTTATAGGGGATTCGACTAACCAAACAGAAGCGTTGCATGTGGAGGCTAGAAACATTAAAGAAATAAAATTGTTAGTATACAGCCGAATGGGTAAAAAAATATTTGAGTCTAGTTCTTCGCTAATCAGTGCTGATGCTACAACATTTAAGAGATTTGATACAGGCTGGGATGGCAGGTTAGAAGGGGAGCGTTTACGAGAAGGTTTGTATGTATATATGTTAGAAGGACAATGTGCAGACCGAAGCACTATCCGAAAAAGCGGTACTATTATTTTAATCAATCAACTGGTTCATTAGAGCTAATTCCCCACACTAACGCATCAATCTATTAGTTGATAAATCATTGGAGCATGAAGCACTTATTTTTACTTAGTTTTGCAATGCTTTGTTGCAGTCTCACGCAGGCGCAAGATATTCATTGGTCACAATTTGAATATGCACCTTTGCAGCTCAATGCAGCACATACAGGGCTATTTAATGGACATTACCGAATAGGGGGGAATTACAGAAGCCAATGGTTTGATGTACCTGTTGCTTATCGCACAGCCGCTTTGAGTTTTGATGCACATCTATTGCCCTATCGTTTGGAGAATGATGTGTGGGGAGCTGGTTTGAGTTTTTATCACGATCAAGCAGGGGATGGGCAACTCAGCACTTTGAGTGTAATGGCTTCTACGGCCTATACCAAACGGATTACCAAGCATTTTTTTATTGGAGCTGGGGTACAAATAGGATTTAAAAACAGACGATTTAACTTACAAAAGCTAACGTTTAACGACCAGTTTAATGGCGATGTATACGATCCTAGTATCACCTCTTTTGATCATGTAAAATTTGCAGGAAACACCAACCTCAATTACTTGGATGTTAATGCAGGGCTGAATTTCCGCTACCAACAGAGCCAACGTACTTGGGCCAATTTAGGTGGAGGGATTTTTCATCTCAATCAAGCACCTGTTTCGTTTATGGGCGATGACCAAGTTCGCCTCCCCATTCGCTGGAATATTGCCTTAAATGCTTCTATCAAAATTTCTGAACGCCTTGATATTATGCCCAATGCACTGTTTCAACGTCAATTGACGTACCAAGAACTGCTGTATGGTGCCAGCTTGCGTTATCACTTTAATACCAACCCTGGTCGTCAAACTTCGGGCGAAATTGGTATTTTGCACCGTTGGGATGATGCTATTATAGCGCGTTTGGGTTTTGCTTATCAGAATTGGCACATCGGATTGAGTTATGATATTAACGTTTCGGGTTTTACTGCCGCCACAAGAGGCAATGGGGGATACGAATTGTCTGTTATTCATATCTGGAGCCCCGTACCACCATTAGAATTAGTCAAAACTTGTCCTATATTCTAACTCCTATTACAGCTACTCATTCAGAGAAAAAACGTATACAATGGATTATTAGGTTAAAAATAGTAACTTGATAATCCAATAGATTATAATTGAACAGATACAGCACTCAAAACACCTTAACAAACGTCTAGTTTTCTATGAAAGAAGCTTCTCAATTGATTGCGTTATTGACCATTTTATTATTGGGATTAGTCAACCAACAAGCCAATGCCCAAAATCTAAAAGCTTATGAACGTGCAGCAACGGAAGCTTTTGAGAAAAAATCGTATTACAATGCCATGTACTATTATGGTATTGTATTAAAATCAAAAAAAACATCGCAACTGTACTACAGTTATGCACAAGCTTGTCGCTTGTCCAATGCTTATCTAGAGGCTGAAGAGGCTTATAAAAAAGTGATTGAGAGTAGAGACAAGAGTCGATTTCCAATGCTAGAGTATTATTATGGGCTTACCCTCAAGCATAATGCAAAATACAAGGAAGCCAAACGGGCTTTTAAATATTTTTTGGAGAGTTATCAAAAAGATAATTTCTACAAAGAAAAAGCGGCTCAGGAAATGAAATCTTGTGATTTTGCCCAGCAACTCATCAAGAAACCCTTGTCCGAATCTGAATTACAGTTTACACATTTGGGAGAGCAAGTGAATACCAAGTATTCTGATTTTGCAGCTCACGAAATAGAGGGCGTACTGTATTACTCTTCTCTTAGGTTTGAACGCAAAGAACAAAAAGGAGAAAAATCTGATAAAAAGGAAAGAACAGAAGGCCCCATGGTCGCCAAGATTTTGTCTACGCCAGATTATGAAAAAGAAGCAGGAAAAAAGGTGAAAGAAATCAATTTGCCTTATGCCAATTCTGGGAATTCTGCCTTGAGTCACGATCAAAAATACTTGTATTTTACCCGTTGTTCGGGCAAAAAAACAGACAGCTTACGTTGCGAAATTTTTAGGTCAGAACGCCTAGGAAATGGCAAATGGGCGGCTCCAGAACGCTTGCCCAATCCCATCAACTCTAATACCGCCACCACTACGCACCCCAACTTGGCTTGGGATGCCAATACAGAGCAAGAATGGCTGTACTTTGTTTCCAATCGTGCTGGGGGACAAGGCGACTTGGATATTTGGCGTGTAGCATTAGGGGAGGATTTGACAGCCGTGCAACCAGAAAATCTAGGGCCGACTATCAATAGCAAGGATGCGGAAGTCACCCCTTTTTATGATAATAGAACCCAACGGCTTTATTTTGCTTCGCGTTGGCATTTGGGCTTAGGAGGGTATGATATTTTTTATAGCAAACAATTGGGGACTACCAATTGGGAGGCTCCTGTAAATATGGGATTGCCCTTTAATTCAGCGGCCAATGATTTGTATTTTGTGGTCAATGCAGATGATACAACAGGTTATTTGGCCAGTAATAGAGATGGCTCTCGTGCCTTGACTAAAGAAGCTTGTTGCAACGATATTTATCGCTATGCTTATCTAACACCCGATACTTTTGTAGATACGCCAATTGCAACAGTACCACCGCCAGTAGATACTCCTTCTATTGCAGTAGTGCCACCACCAGTCGATACCCCTTCTATTGCAGTAGTGCCACCAGCAGATACCCCTTCGATTGCAGTAGTGCCACCGCCAGTAGACACACAGGAGCCACCTATTACCACCAGCAGTAAAATTATTGAGGAGTTGGATGAATTATTACCCTTGAGTTTATATTTTCATAACGATGAACCAGACTCCAATACCCGTGTGCGGGCAACTACCACGCCTTATGAGGAAAGCTATGCGTATTATCTAAGATTATTGCCCGATTATAAGCAAAAATACACACAACAATACGCACCCGAAAAAGCGGCTGTAGAAGAAACAATGGTACAGCAGTTTTTTGATAATGAGGTAAGGGGAGAATACAATCGCGCACCTATTTTCTTAGATAAATTGATGCAAGCACTGGATCAAGGACTTCAACTCAAAGTTTATATTAGAGGATATACCAGCCCTAGAGCAGATGCCAATTATAATATAGCCTTGGCACATCGTCGTGTCGCTAGTTTACGCAGTTATATGATGCGTTTTAATGGTGGTGTGCTCCAAAAATATTTAGACAATGGCCAATTGATACTTAAAGAAGCCATGTTGGGAGAATCGGTAGCACCAGCAGGCATTAGTGATGATTTGAATGATCCTGCCAATTCGATTTACAGTACGATGGCCTCTAGGGAGCGTAAAGCAGAAATTTCTGTTGTTATCTTGCAATAGTTTTTATAGAGTTTATCAGAAGGATGAAAAAACGTATAGAGAGCTGATTATTAATTCATTAGAATCTGTAAGCGCATTTTGGTTGGCATATACTCTTTAGTTTGCAAGAAAAAAGTGTCTAAATAATAAAATCGATTTTTAGGCAACCTTTGTTTTTTTATAGGTTGATAATTAATTAGTTGTAGTGCAAATACAAGCCAATAGCCATAAGTAAGCTCCAACTATTAACGATTAAAAAATTTGTAGCCCTTTGCAACTTCTTGCAAAGGGCTATTGTCGTTTGGGTAATAGTGGAGTTTTAACAAATCATTAAGATTGAAAAATGCGATGCAATGTAAGTTCTATAAAAAATAGAATTCACCAATAATTATAGGGCAATTCCAGATAGATTACGATAGTAAAATACTCTCAATAACAATAGTTTACTTCCTTGTAAAGTAAGGTTTAAATTTGGTCAACGATCAAAAAACGGGTACTTTTACAGATAACCTTAAGTAATACACACAATTTTATTGGTGATAGATGTTATGTCTATTATATCTTATTAGTTTTTTTCATTAAACAAAAGTTCTTGAACGCTGGAAACTGTAGTTCAACTAAAAAAAACATTATGAAGCATTTATTTACCTTTTTGTTAATGGTCGTTGGTGTTTGGTCTAGTCTTGGACAATGCACGTATTACATGGATATGAATGACTCGTTTGGCGATGGGTGGAATGGTGCCAGCTTGGATGTGTCAATCAATGGTGCTCCTCCTACTAATTTTACCTTACCTACAGGTTCTGCTCGTACAGATTCCATTCAGGCTAACAATGGTGATGTGGTGACCTTTACGTATAATTCAGGCATATTTGATAGTGAAGTCACTTATACCATTCGTAGAGGAGGAACTTCATTGTTCAACGATGGCCCTAATCCTTTTATTGGTTTGGCTTATACCAATACTTGTGGAGGTTGTGACCCTGTTGGAAACCTTACAGCAACTAGTGTAACGTCTACCAATGCAGCTATTAACTGGGCGGCTAGTCCAAGTGGTGGAACCTCTTGGATTGTAGAGTATGGTTTGACCAACTTTCCTGTAGGAACAGGAACGCTAATTGCATCGGCTGTTAACCCAACTACCATCACAGGATTGACCCCAGCAACAACCTATGATGCTTATGTTTACAATATATGTCCATCTGGTGATACTAGTTTGGCGGCAGGCCCTGTAACCTTTGCAACAGCTTGTAATGTCATTACTACCTATCCTTATCAAGAAGGGTTTAATTCTAATTCTACCACACAAAATTGTTGGACCGTATTGAATCAGAATGGAGATTTTGATACTTGGAATATGGATTGGGCATTTAATCCTTTTGAGGGAGACGAAGTAGCTGTTATCAATACAGATTTTAATAGTGGTAACAACAGTGACTTTTTAATTTCTCCTCAATTGACCTTGACCGGAGGAGAGCGATTGCGTTTTAAGCATCGTTGTAATTCTACGTTTGAACCCAATGATTATCGAGTAGTTTTGTCTACTACAGGACGCGATGCGGTCGATTTTACCACCATATTATTTAGTGATACTTCTGATGCTACAGTATACGAGGAGGTGGTAATCAACCTAACAGGAATTACAGGAACAGCTTACATTGCTTTTGAGATTCCTCCTGGAGGACTTGATGGATGGATTCTTTACATTGATGATGTTATTTTTGAACGTCCTACTCAGAATGATGCAGGGGTAACGGCTTTGATTAATCCAACAGCCCCTGTCAGTACAGGATTTACACCTGTAGAGGTAGAAGTGACCAATTATGGTTTGCAAAACTTGAATTCCTTTATGGTAGAATGGGAAATTGGTGGGGTGCCACAAACTCCTGTTCCTTACAGTGGTAATCCATTGGTCAATGGTGAAACAGCTGTAGTAAGTTTAGGGAACCTCAATGTGCCCGCTTCTAATTTGGATATGATTTTCTGGACCTCTATGCCTAATGGTGTAATGGATGAAGAAACGAATAATGATACCCTCGATGTTACACTTTGTTCTGGTTTGGCAGGAGTCTATACAGTAGGGCACCCAACAGCAGATTTTCCAACGGTTACAGAGGCATTTGATGCCTTAGAAAATTGTGGTGTCACAGGGGCGGTTACTTTGCAATTCCAACCCAATACTTACACAGGGCCTTGGAAAATTGGACGCATTCCTGGGTCTAATGCCAATAATACGGTAACATTCGATGGTTTGGATCGAACTATGGCGACACTCACACACAACAGCTTAACAGAAGGTGCAGCTACTTTGGTACTCGATGGGGCCAATTATGTGACGGTACGCAATTTTACTATCGAAAATACAGGAACAGTAGATGCTTATGGTGTATTATTAACCAATGAAGCCAATTACAATACTATTGATAACAATAACATTACTATGGTAGTGGGAACTGCCAATAATGTTGTAGGGGTATTAGCTTCTGCTAGTACTACCCAAAGTGTCGGTGCTCAAACAGAAGGAAACAATGCCAATTGGAATGTTATCAGTAACAATAATATTACAGGAGGACGCACAAGTATTACACTTGAAGGCGGTGTAAGAGGGGATCAAAATAGGGGCAATCAAATCATTGGCAACGAATTGCACGATGTAGATGATTATGGAATTTTTGCCGATGAACAAGATAGCCTATTGGTAGAAGGTAACTTAATTTATGATTTAAATGCTTTTGGTAGCGATGCTATAAATCTGTTTGATATTGTTAACTCTAGTGTCATTAAGAATGAAATTCGCGGATCTGGCGATAATGGAATAGGGTTGTTTGGTTCATTTAATGATCCAATATCAAATGTATTGATTGCCAATAACCTCGTAGAAGCAGGCGATGAGGCGTTATTGTTGAGTCAAGTAACTTCTTCTCAAGTATATCACAATACCTTCTCAGGTGGCAATAGAACTTGCTCTTTGTCAGGACAACAAAATATCAACTTTAGAAGCAACATCATGGCAACAGGTTCAGGAACTTGTTTCTTTACTACCAGTAGTGTTTCTATGTCTGCTATGGATTATAATCTTTATTATGTTTCAGGTTCGGGTGATGTGGTAGGTTTTGGTCCTACTACCTATACTACACTAGCCAACTGGCAAGCCAATGGGGCAGCAGGTTATGATGCCAACTCAGTAAGTGGTAACCCCAGCTTTGTTAATGGAGTACGTATTAGTGGAGCATTGGCCGTAGATGCAGCAGACCCAACTTTAATATTGACAGAAGATGCTGATGGAGAAGCAAGACCTAGAGGCGCAGGCCCTGATATTGGAGCCGATGAGTTTGTAGTGATTGCTAATGATGCTATGGCATTGAATCTACTCTCTCCTCAGGGCTGTGGTTCAGCCAATGCCGATGTAATTGTAGAAATTGCCAATTTAGGTTCTAATACTATTGTAAATGCCCCCGTATCTGTACGTGTATCTGGTGCAGCAAACAGTGCTTTTGTGGCTACTTTGCCTACGGTAGCCCCTGGTGCTAGAGGACAATTGAACGTAGGAACACTCAATACTTCTGCTGGAGGTACTTACAACTTTGAAGTGATTGTTTCTTTGGCTTCAGATGGTAATCCTAGCAATGATACCTTGAGAACAAGTGTTGTTATTAATCCTGATAATCAAAATGCACTCACCTTTGCAGGAGACAATACGGTATGTGCAGGCAGCACCGCTGTAGTAGATGCCACTGCTAGTTACAGTCCAGCTACTATTATTTGGTATGATGCCCCCACAGGAGGAAATGTTGTTAATGTAGGTAATCGTTTTACAACTATGCCTTTGACCACAAATGTAACTTACTATGCTGCTGTTCAGGGGTGTTCTTCTCCTAGAGCTGCTAGAACAGTTAATGTAGATAACATTGGTATTGATGTAGACTTAGGACCAGACCTAACAGCTTGTGGTGGTACACTCGTTACTATTACTCCAAATATTACCAATTCTACAGCAACACGTATCCAATGGCAAGATGGAGCATTGACTTCCACGTATGATGCAGGTACTACAGGCGATTATTATGCAACCGTAACCAATGCCAATGGTTGTACCGATACGGATACACTCACCGTAACCGTATCTACCGCACCAACTGTAACGGACAACACCACGAATGTATCTTGTGGTAGTGCAGGCGATGGTG
>JBGCDW010000005.1:0-7055 GCA_045105775.1 Aureispira sp. | reverse complement strand
TACGTTGATTAGAGTAAAAAAACGAGTTGACACTCCGTTTTCTAAGGTTTATTGCAATTTGAAACGCAAAGGCAATTTGTAAGAAACGGCTACATTTTGACCCTCAATTTGACCAGGTTTCCAGAGGCTACCTTCTTTTTGCATTTGTTTAAGAACACGCAGACCTTCTTCATCCAACACCTTATTTCCAGCAGATTTGAAAACTTCCATTGTGCCAATCGTACCATCTGTATTGACGACAAAATCGAGTACGACCATTCCTTCTGCTCCAGCATCTTTGGCCTTTTTAGGATATTTGACATTGCCATAGACGTATTCCAATAATGTTTTGTCAGAACACTTTTTTTGTGCTTCTTTGTCACTGTTCTCACAACTAGCCAAATAAGGAAAGGTATCTGGTTGGGCGTGAACTTTGGGGTCTATGTTTTTTTGGCAGGCAACCATCCAGAAGGCAAAACTACAAGCGAGTAGGCTTAGGGTATATTTTCTAAGCGGAAAATTAACTGAATTTTTTGTCATCATAATAATGCGTTTTTTTAAGGAAGAATGAAAAAATGGATGAACCAAGGGGAGTACAGTAGATACGGACTGATCCAGCAATAAGTGGCCGTACTGGTGTACAGAGGCCTTGTAGAGGACTGCTTGATCGGCCAAATATTCGTGCTGGTCACGCAAGGCCATCTTGTATAAAATCAAAATTGGATTGAACCAAAATATTAATTGTAAGCATTCTACTAGTAAAATATCAATAGTATGTGCTTGCTGAATATGGGCTGCCTCATGCGTAATGATACAATCATAATCTTTAGAATCTTGTACCAGCGTATTGGGAATAAATAAGCAATTCGCAAAGGAAAAAGGAGGATAGTGCTCCTTCATGATAATCAATTGATAATGCGTATGTTGTTCTACTTGTCCATTGTTATAAATCGTTTTGATCTTGTATAAGCCACGAACAAAACGTCCCCCAAACAAGAGCAGCCCAAGACCGTACAAGACAAGAAGGATAAAAAAATAAGAAGTATTGGCGGCAGTTGCTTCTAGTGTTGCTAGGGTAGGAGTAGCCAAGGCCGATAAATTGATCGGTGCCAAGAATACAGCAGCTACCTGATTTTCAAAACTCAACAAGGGGGTTATTAAACCCAATGCCAAAGATAGTAGGAGATAGGCACGATTGTATACAAATGTTTTTTCGTTGGATAATAGTAGGATATAGCAGCCATACAAAATAATCCAGCAACAACTACTTTCTAATAAGTACATCAACATAAAACAAAAGATTGGTGGGTGGAATAAACAAAACAATTACTGCTTCTTGGAAGCATCCTCCTCTTCTTGGTGTTGGTCCAAGCGTTGTGCCATTTCTGACAAATCATCGACCGATAAATCCTCTTTATTCACCAAAAAAGAGACCAGTCGTTTGGCAGAGCCGCCAAAATAATTCTTTAGCAAATCTCTTAAATTTTCCTTGCTGTATGCCTCTTTTTGTATGATTGGAAAATACTCGTATGTTCTTCCATAAGCCTTGTGATCCAAAAAGCCTTTCTTTTCCAAAATTCTTACAACAGAAGAAATCGTACTGTGCGGTGGTTTGGGATCTTGGGGCAATTTTTCTATAACATCGCGAACAGTACAACGCTCCAATTGCCAAATAATATGCATAATCTCTTCTTCTACACGCGTTAGTTTATTCATGTGGCACTTTATCAAGGTTAAAAACTATAGAGTATTTTCTATCAACACTACTAAGGTATAACTTATTTTTGCAATAAGCAACTTTTTAAACCGTTTAATGACGTAAAAATACGTTGAATTAATATTAAAAACGAGTTTTTTGTTTTTAATGTATTGATAGTCAATTAATTAGAGGTAGGTTTTTTGAAATGAAAATCATCTTCTACCGAAGAACTCTCCCAAGGAATTTGTTGTCCTTCTGAAGCTTTACGCACATTTTTTCGCACTTTCTTAAAGACATCTTCAAGGCCATAACTATTGTCACGCATAGCTTTGAGCAACTCTTGGGTGTACAAGCCATTGGCACCAGTACCATCCAACGCTACAGAGCCAGGAGCCGTAGAAAATGCAATAAAGGAATTGTAAGGAGCGGAGCCAATAGAGGCCAATCCATTATAACTCTCATGCTTAGATTTGGCAAATTCTTCCTTGTAAGGATTATCCCGACAGGCATCCAAAATGATAATATTCATATTGTTTTCGGCATATTCCAATTCGGAGAGCACCCGTCCTAGGTCTACGGATTCAAACTCAATATCTTGCGCTTTATGGATTTCGGCATTAACAGGCACTAAAAAATTACGTCCATCAGATTGCAGGCCATGTCCAGCATAAAAGAAGAGACCCACACCACCACGTTCTTTGAGTATTTGCCCAAATTCACGAATGGCTGTTTTCATTGTTTTCTGATCTAAATCTGTATACAAATAAGCATCAAAACCAGAACGTTGTAATTCCTCTGCCATTGCCAAGGCATCATTTGTAGGATTTTTGAGCGGACTCTGGTTGTATTTGCTGTTGCCAATGACCAAGGCCGTACGAACCAATGTGCTATCTATAACAGTCAATGCCTTAAAAAATTGGCCATCATAAGCATTGGAACGATTTACACCAAAAGGTGCAGTAGGCGTATTGTTATCAGAAGCATCAGGTGCCGCAACTACAGCCGTATGTTTTTCTACCAATTCTCGCACAAAAGTGCCATCTTTCCAAACTCCTTTCTTTTCTGTGCCATCCTTGAACGTATAAATACCCTCGCCATTGCGTATATTATTTTTGTATTCACCAATATACTTTTCACCAGTAGACCAGATAAAAGTACCATAGCCCTGGCGTTTTCCATTTACAAAAGGCCCCTTGTACACACTCCCATTCTTACCATAATAAGCCCCTCGGCCATGCGGTACAGAATTCTTAAACTCACCAATATATTTATCGCCATTTCTATATAAAAAACGACCTTTGCCGTTCTCACAATCACCAATAGTACAGCCCCGTTGTGTTTGTGCAAAGCCATCAACCACGCACAACAAAAAAAAGCCCACAAAAAAAGAAGTAAAAAAATTCATAATACAATATCAATTAAAAAAATAAACCATCCGTACAGACGCATAATCATGCGTCTCAACCAAAGACGCATAATCATGCGTCTCCCACATCTCAACAATTATACGGCATCTAATCCAAATTATTACGATAACAATTGACCAAAGTTCAACTATCATTCCAGCTAATAAACGATTTCAAAAAAAAACTATTGCAGCAGATTTTATTCAGAAGGAGGCAACTCTTCTTTTCTAGGCATTTCGTCTATTTTTTCTGGATTCATCTCTTGTTGATAATTTAGATCCTCAATAATTTCTTCAATAATTTCATCATTCTCAATTGGATTATCAGACAAATCCAAATGCTCTATCATTGCTCTTATTTGATAATAAGAAGGAGGGGCAGCCGTCACTCTAGCATTGGCCAATTCATTTAATTGCTTGCGAGAGATATTTTTGAGCGAGCGTTTTTTGCCCCGTTTCAAGGCACGAGCAAAAGGTTTTGGTTTGATGGGAACGTTATTATACTGACAGACGGCAACAATGAATTCTGCGCCCAAGAAAATCAATTGAGCCGAATAGGACACCCAGATTAGAATAGCAATAACAGACCCTGCGGCACCATAGGCAGAAATCATATTGGTTTTGCTCAGGTATATTCCAATCAAAATTTGACCAATCGAGAACAAAACAGCAGAGAAAAAAGCCCCTATTCCAACAAATTTCCAACGCAACTGTACAGCAGGCAATATCTTGTAGAGTAAGGCAAAAAACAGTGTAATTAGAAAAATAGAGACGACCAAATTAAGACCCACAAAGAAATAATCTGTGAGATACTCAATGTAAGGAACCAGTTCAGTGGGCAGCCAGTTGTGCAGTGATTGTTGATTGGCAATCACAAAATCACTAATCTTCAGCACCAGAGCATTTATTATAATAGATAACAACAACAAACCGCCAATACTCAGTACCATTGCCAAGGTCAAAACACGATTCATAATCACCTCCAAAATACGCATTTTGGCAGGCGCGGGCTCTACTTCAAAAATAAAGTTGAGGGTATCTTGCAAGGCATAGAATACCCCTGTAGCTACAAAAACCAACACAATAATCCCTAGCAAAGCCGCCCACCAACTATTATCGGGCGGGCCAATATTAATCACAGCTTTTTGTATCTGTGTAGCCGCGCCTTCGCCCACAGTGCCTACAATATTGCTGTAGATTTCTCCGTGTACTGCAGCCTCACCAAAAAAGAACCCTACAAAACCCACAATAACAATAATCAAGGCAGGCAGCGAAAAAATCGTATAATACGCCAAAGCTGCCCCCAATCTAAATACGCGATGTTCATTATAATTCTTAATGGTATCTCGTAAAATAGTATAAATAGGGTGGATTATAGGATGGAGTAGCCTATGATAATAAATGGTTCTAATGAGTGCATTAAGGCTTTTTCTTATTTTTTTTAGAAAAGAATTCATCCTTCAAGTAATCGAATAACTAATTAATAATTAAGAAGTTGTTTAAAAACGGAATGGTGTTGAACCAAGGCTATGCCGAACCGAGCCATAGGCGAGCGCATGTAAATCAATTTAAACAACGCTTAAGCTTGCTCTAGCAATACCGCCGCTCCTGTTCCAAGGCCACCAGCTGTTGTTGCCAATCCATAACGCAAGTCAGATGAGCGTTGCATTTGGTTGGCTAGAGATACAACCGTTCTTATGGCTCCTGCTGCAATAGGATTACCTATAGACAGTGCCCCACCATGTGGGTTGACAATTTCAGGCGATAGTCCCAATTCCTTTATGCCCAACAAAACCTGTAGGGCAAAAGATTCACTATACTCTACCCAATCTAACGATTGCGCCGATAATTGTGCCTGATGGAGCAATTTTTTACTAGCAGCCACCGCCGCATAACTCATCTGGTTGGGATGACAAGCCGCACTGGCCCAATGCGTAATTTTTGCTAAAGGGCGCAATTGCTGTTGTTGAACAAAACGTTCAGAAGCTAATAAGAGCAAGGCTGCACCATCGCCCACACGAGCCGCATTTCCTGCTGTAATATACTGCCCTCCTTTGACAATTGGAGGCATTTTGGCCAATAAAGCTGAAGATAATACACGATGTTGTTCATCTTTGCAATAAGAAGCGGAAGAAATAGTTAGGGGAGCAATTTCTTGTGCCCATATATTTTGCTCCAATGCTGCTTGATAACGCAACCGACTTTGTTGGGCATACTTATCTTGTGCCGTTCTAGAAATGTTATACGCTTCAGCAAGCAATTCGGCTGTTTGAGCCATAGACAAGCTCATCGGGGCTAATTTGGGATTGACAAAACGCCAACCAATCATGCTATCTACCTTGCTTTGGTCTATTTTGCTGATTACCCAAGGGCTTCTACTCATACTCTCTACACCGCCTACTACATAACAATCTCCTTCTCCCAAGGCAATTTGGCGCAAGCCCATAAGGGTCGCCTCCAAACTAGAAGAGCACAAACTATTGACCGTAAGAGCAGTACTGCTGTAATCTAGGCCAGCCAGCAACGCCACCATTCTAGCAATATTTCTATTGTCTTCTCCTGCCTGATTGGCACAGCCTAGTACAATCCCATCGATCAGGCTCGGATCAACAGTTGCTTGTTGTAGCAATTCTTTGAGAACAGCAGCAGCAAGATCGTCGGGTCGCCAATGTGCCAAGGCACCGTGCAATTTGCCAATAGGACTACGCAAAGCCCCAATTAGGTATATTGCTTGTTTTTTGTTGTTCATTTGAAGCAAAATATTAATTTTGCAAGTGTTTTGGAGTTGGCAGCATTAACCTTTTCCAATCTCCATTGGTTATATTAATTTACTTATAAAATAGTAACATGGGTCAAATACAACGTATACAATCTATTTACTTACTGATCGCTGCCGTTGCTGGTAGTGCTTTGTTTGGATTTCCTTTTGCCACCGCTCCTGCCCAGCAAGAAGGTATGCTAGTAGATGGAGCATTTGATATCAACGATCATATTGGCTTAATAGTTTTAACCGTTTTAGTTATCTTCCTATCAGTTGTCACCATTTTTTTATACAACAATAGAGTTTTGCAGATGAATTTAGGCAAACTCAACATCGTATTGTTATTGGGTCTAGTTGGATTAGCGGGGTATCTGTTTTTTACGCTACAAGTGGCTACATCACTGGGCGTTGGACTGGTTGCCCCAGCATTGGTACTCATTTTTGTGGTACTAGCCAATAGAAATATCCAAAAAGATGAAAAATTGGTACGTTCGGCAGATCGTCTACGTTAAGTCAAACAAAGTATCAGGATACACAGGAGCAAGAACTTTTACAAAGGTTCTTGCTCTTTTCTTTGTACAAAATCAATGGTCAAACCCAAAAACAATAAAATGAAATTTGGAATAGCCACCACCCAATAATTAGCAATAGTTTCTTTCATATCGTTTTTTTCTCGCTCCCATATTTGTTCTCTTAACTCAGGAGAAAGCCCTTGCATATTAATCTCAGAAGGTTGCACACTAGGCAATTGATTGGTTCTTATTTCTTTGAATTTGTAAGCAATCAAACCTGCGCCCAAAATACCTGCTATGCTACAAATGTATAGCCATTTGGAAGGAAAATTTGGCCGCACCAATTTTTGAATAAATAAACCCAAGCCCAAAATTGTGATAACATAAAAAGGTAAAACATAAGCCAATAATTCATTGAGACGAATGTAATATACATTTACTTCCGTTTGAGCAAAAATAGGCGTATTGCTTATTGATAATAATATCAATATAATGTAAAGTCGAATAGACATTTGTTGCTTTTTTTGGTGATAATGGTTGAACGGTAAATTATTAAGCTAATAGACATTATCACGACTGGAGTTGTACAGAGACAAAAAGTAAGGTTTTTTCATCAATCAAGGCAAAAATTTAGTTCATAGCAGTGCTATGGAATCAATTTTTAACGATGAGTGAGGGAAAAAGATGCTTTTTTCGCTA
>JBGCDW010000004.1:0-5062 GCA_045105775.1 Aureispira sp. | reverse complement strand
TTAAGCATTTGAAGGGCTGATTTTTAGAAAATTTTAAATTAAAAAAATAATAATAATTGTCACAACATAAGTAGGTGGACAAAATAAATGTTAACTAAAAAAATGGAATATTTTTATTCAGATCAAGGCGAAAAACGGAGTCTTAGCGGGCTAAGACGAGTATTTTTAACGATGAGCTGGAGGAAAATAACCGTTTTTTGTTTGGAGTAATTTTGACCGACTACTTAGAAGCATGTTCTAATCGTAGACTACTATTTGTGAGGATTATTTATATACCAATTATTATGGTAGAAACAATAATGAGAGCGCAAGCTGCTGTAACAGCCTTGCCATTTGTAAAAGATGAACAGGAAGGACTATTGAGCGAATGGCTCAAACAAATGCTCTTTCCTATGAATCCAGTATTGCACGATTCGCAACTGACCTTAAAAACCAATGTGGCCGCCAACAAAGTTTGCTGTTATGCCGACAATGCTGTGGCGACCTTGCAACAGCAGTTGGGGGAGTTTATGGAAGCGAGTGGTTTTAAGGACATTGAAGCCAAAATTTTGGCTAGAATCATAGAGCGAGTGCCTGATGGAAAACTGCAAGCTTGGTTAGAACTGGGGGTTGATGGACAACAGGAAACTGGTTGGGTCATGGATGGTGTTTTTGCATTGGCAGAAGCATTGGCCTTGGTACCCAAGGGGTCTGTCAAAGACCGCCTAACGGCTTGGTATGCCAAATTTGAGGCAGATGCCTGTGTGCGCGTAGGGCGTTCTATGGCTGGCAATCGGTATACGATTTTACAGACAGAACTGTTTGGTAATATTATTCAAGATGATATAGACTTGTATAATGATTTGATGCAGACCTTAGAATTGTCTCCGTTGCCACCGCTTCTATTGGCCTTGTTACTAGAAGAAAATCCCGCTTATTTGGAGTTGGTATTGTGGATTGGTAATGGCGGGGTGCTCAAGGTAGGGCTTAAAGTACCTGAGCCTAGCGAGGAATTGGTGCTTCGACTGGCCTTGGCTTATCATCCAGAAACCAGCGATTCCTTGGCTGCTTTTGAGGGCGTTTTGGGGGCAGTAGCTCCTACCGCTCTATTGGTAGCTCGGGAGGCTGCTGGTATTAATGTAGAAGTGATTTACTAAAAAATTACCACAAGTATGCTCTTGTATCGTGTTAATGTAATAAATCATCAGCTCTTATTATTTTATAGGAGCTGGTAGTTTGTTGTTTATAGAGCTGTTTTTTGACTAAGCTTTGTAATTTTTTTATGTAACTTTAAGAAGTTGTTTACCCCCCTCAAAAAAAAATTGTAACAAAAACTCGTTTTAATGATAAACTAAATACGACTGTTGTTTTTGTATTTATGCTGCTCCCCCCGGCAATCCTCTAATACAGAAAATTTCACAACCCATTACAAACAATTATTCCAATTAATAATAACTATTTTAAATGAACTGCAAATTTTTATCAACTCTATTGCTTTTGAGCATGACAACAGGAACCTTACTGGCTCAAAATGTAGGAATTAATATTACCAACCCCCTAGTGAGGCTAGATGTTGGTGGCGATCTTTATGTACGTGGCGAAGATGTGTATTTTTCGCACGATGCTGGTGCAAACACCAACAATGATTATTTTTGTTTTAGTGATAATAATGGCCTTCCTTTTTTGGGCGATGGTATTCTTCACTTTCATGCAGATGCCTCTAGAGGAACACCCTGGACCAATCCGACGATGACCCTGAGTGCGAGAGGTGGGTACTTTTTGGGACGTGTAGCCATTAATACACAAAACCCACAGACACAGCTTCATATCGCGAATGCAGGCCCAAGTATTATTACCATAGAGGCAGATACCGACAACATCAATGAAAATGATAATGCGAGAATAGAAATGTATCAGGATAATCGTTCTGTGGGTGCACTAGTGGGTTTTTTTGATGGCAATAATAACAGCGGCAATACTTTTAGAATTGGTACGATATACACAGGTACAACGGATTGGAATACATTTTCTATTAATACATTGACCAAGCATGTAGGAATTGGCACGGGTACGCCAGACCAACGCCTCGAAATTGTAGGTGGTGGGATGCAACTGAATGGAGAATTTGGGATTGGTTTTGCAGGAGAAACGCCTCTTGATGGCAATCAAACTGGAGATAGAGCACGTATGTATTATGATAATAATTTTTTAGGTGGTACTTCCGATTTCTTAGTATTAGAAAAAACAGATTTGAACCAGACGGATCCTGACGGTGGTATTGCCTTTACCAACAAAGGCTCAGATAATGCGCGCGAATTGGCTATGGTAATTAGAGGAAATGGCCGTGTGGGAATTCGTACCAATAATCCCGCTTATGCTTTGGAATTGCCCAATAATACCAATACTACTATTGGTCGTGCTCGCGCCAATGCTTGGGTAACCTACTCCGATGGCCGCCTCAAAAGTGCTCGCCAAACGCTGCCTTATGGCCTAGCAACGGTGATGCAGCTCCATCCTATGCGGTATTTTCAAGCCAATTCTACACATGACAAAGTGGGTGCTCTGCAAATCTTGGGCGAAGGGGAGACACAAATTGGCTTTATTGCTCAAGAGCTAGAGCAAGTAGTGCCCGAGGCCGTGATTCGACCCACCGAAGAAGCCAACGACCTTTGGGGCGTAGATTACACGCGTTTGGTGCCTGTACTAACCAAGGCCATTCAAGAGCAGCAAGCAAGTATTCAACGGCTAGAAGAAAAATGTGCGGCTCTGGAAACAGAATTGAACGCACTGAAATAGTTGGAACATAACTTAGGATAAGTGTCGACTACCTTGGATGGGGTTGACACTTATTTTTTGCCTGTTTCGCCCTGCTATTAATCCATTAATCCATGGTTATACGCATAATTGACCAAGTCAATAGATTTGTTGATGCCCAACTTTGAAAATATATTTTTGCGATGGGTTTCTACGGTCAGTGGGCTGATAGAGAGTTCTTCTGCAATATCTTTGGAGGTTTTGCTTTGGGCAATCAATCGGGTCACTTGCAGTTCTCTTTTGGTGAGCGAAATGTTTTGTGGGGTAGATGGTGCATTTTTGTAATTACTCATGACCAAGTTTATTACTTGTGGGTCGTAGTAGTTGACATCCTGCATAATATTTTTGATGGCATTCACTAGTTTATTTCTGCCGCTATTTTTTAATAAATAACCATCTACACCAACTTTAATCATTTTTTTGATCTTAGTTTTTTCTACATGTGTGGTTAAAACCAAAATTTTTATAGTTGGATGTAATGTTCTTAGAGTTTTGGCAGTCTCTATACCATCCATGACGGGCATATTAATATCCAGCAAGATTAAATCTGGTTCTTGTGTTTTTAGTTGGTTGAGCAAAACCGTACCATCGAGTGCTTCGCCAATAATTTCAATTTCTGGGGCTGCGTTTAAGACTTCTGTTAGCCCATCAATGACAATTTGATGGTCGTCTACAATAATAATTTTTATCATGGTTTTTTGTTAGGAGTGGAGAGGATGGTATTGCCTCAATCAATAGGGATTGTTACAATAGCAGTAGTGCCTTTTTTGAGAGTGGAGTCGATATGAAGCCTGCCATTAAACGAGGCGATCCGCGCCCGAATATTATTCAGGCCAAGCCCTTTGGGAGGTATGTTAGGGTCAAAACCTCGACCATCATCTTCGACCATTAGTATAACTTCGGAAGGCATTGGGTTAATTTGCAAAATGACTTTGGTCGCCTGTGCATGTTTTAGCGTATTGGATAACAGTTCTTGTGCAACTCGGTAGAGCAGAAATTCTAGGTCGGACGACAATTCCAATAAATTACCAATACCATTAAATTCTAAATCAAATTTTTCGATACTACGAATGCGTTGCACCAACTCATCAAGTGCTATTTTTAGATTAAAATTAAGTTGTTTGCCATTGGTCATATCACTGGCAAGTATTCGCACTTCATCCGATGTTTGTTGAATGAGTTTTTCTACCAATAGGTATTTTTTGTAGTAAGGGGTGTTGATGGCCAACGCTTTACCTGCCTCGTGCTGGTACATCAAGGTAGCCAAAAAACTACCAATGGTATCGTGTATCTCTCTGGCTACCCGTTTTTGTTCGTTGTGTTGTGCCTCAACAACTGCCGTCAGTATTTGGATCTCCTGCTCGTTGAGCAATCGCTCCATCTGTTTCTGATGAAGTAGAGCTTTTTGTCGCTGATGGCGATACGCCCACAATACCCCCACCATACACAGTACCAAGGCACTACCCAATAAGGATAAATAGAGTTGTTTGCTCTTGAGTGCACTCTCTAAAGCAATGGTATTATTTGCCATACTCAGTTCTCGAATGGCTTTTTCTTTTTGCAGATTATCGTACTCGGCTTGCAATTCCGAAATTCGATTGGTGGTGGCTACATTGTACAAACTGTCTTTGATACTTATGTATTGCTCGTACCAGTCTAGGGCTTTGTTGGGGTTGCCCAAGGCATTATAAGACTTATACAGCCCAAAAAGGGCAATGTTTTGTTCATATAACAAATTCAATTCTTGACTTAGTGTTAGGGCTTCTTGGTAATAAAAAATAGATGGCGCATAATCCTTGAGCAAACAATAGGTTGAACCCATAAAATTATAGACCGTTACCAAGGAACGATAATCCTCTTGCTGTTGGGCGGCTTGAAAGGCAGCTTGAAACAAAGCCAATGCTTCTGGATAATTTTCTTTTTTTAGATGAAGGTCGCCCAAATTCATCTGTGTGTTTAAGGCAATGGTAGGATTGGGATATTGTGGTAATAAGGCCAAGATTTGATTCAACAAAGTGGCTGCTTCCTCATACTTTTGTTGAGCAATGTAAACACTAGCCGTATTGCTCCATATCTCTACCAATTCGGCTGTATCTTGTTGGTTGTTGTAATAATCCGCACATTTTTGATAGTATTCTAGGCTTTTATTGTACTGATTTTGCTTGAAATAAACCATTGCAAGGTTGTGGTGTACGTCGGTCAAACCTTGTTTATCGCTTATTTTTTCTTTTAGGCTAATACTTTCTAAATAAGAATTAGCTGCTTTTTT
>JBGCDW010000003.1:0-6395 GCA_045105775.1 Aureispira sp. | reverse complement strand
AAGAGAGCTGTTCTGATTTTTATCTTTAACAAAGAAGCGAAAACGTGCATCCTCGGAGAGGCTGTACGTCTTTCGATGATGCAGATAAAGGAAAAAATGCTACAGCGAACCATACAACTTTATTCGTGATAACCGTTAATAAATCATAGTAATTTTGCAACAGCTATTCCATGATTTTAAGGAGCATACAACATTTGTAAATAGGGTAAATTCTATGGAGTCGTGAACATAAATTTACGTGTATTGTATTAACTGATAGTTTAGCAATCAAGCATTTTTAGAAACGCCCCAACTAGTACAACATTATAACAAAGCATGTCAGAAGATAAAAAAGAAAAAGGCAAGGAAGCTTTTATTAATCCTATCGATAAAGATAAAATTACAGAGAATCCACACAACTTGCCCTATGCACATACTGTGGGAGGTGCGGTAATCAAACCCATTGACCAAGGCCGAACCAAGGGCTTGGCCGTGAAAGCGATGCACAAGCAAACGGATATGCAATTGGAGCAATTGCGCCGCCAAATGGAATTGTTGGCCAAGGAAGCACAAAAAATACAGAGAAGAGTTGAAATATCAGAAATTATTTATGGGGCAGAAATGGGCTTTAAGCCATTAATTGGCAAAACTTACCACCTGTACCAAAGAGCCAACGAAACAGCCGTACTCTCAGTAGTAGGGCCAGAGGAGTGGGGGCCAAGAGGCTACCCCTTCAAGGAATTTTTATCCACCGTAACCTTATTAGCGGATCACACTTGGGAAATCAACGACCAGAAGGAAGAACCGCCAATGGCATAACCAAGAATAAAAAAAAGATCCCGAATTTTAGAATCAACTAAAATTCGGGATTTTTCTATAATAAACGATATCTAGTGTCTAGTAGTAACGATATCTACGAACTTGAGCGGCATATTTGGCCAAGCGCAATACCTGACGAGTATAACCATACTCATTGTCATACCAAACATAAACAGTAATGGTTTTGCCATTGTTACCGACCTTGGTAGAGGGCGCATCAAAAACAGAAGCGGCTGAAGCACCAATAACATCAGACGAAACAAACTCTTTGGAAATAGAGTATCTGATTTGCTCGACCAATTCTCCATGCAAAGAAGCTTGACGCATCATTTCATTCAATTCTTTTACCGTCGTCTCTTTTTCTACATTCAACGTCATTACGGCTAAGGAGCCATCGGGTGTAGGTACGCGAATGGCAGAACCTGTTAGGCGGCCTGCTAGTGAGGGAATTACTTTACTTACGGCACTGGCCGCACCCGTAGAGGTAATAACCATATTGAGGGCCGCAGCCGATCCACGGCGTTCCTTGGAGTTGTAGTTGTCTAGTAAATTTTGAGCGTTGGTATAGGCGTGAATCGTTTCTAAGTGACCATTGGCAATGCCTAATTCATCATGAATAACTTTCAATACAGGAGCAATAGCATTGGTGGTACAAGAAGCCGCACAGAACACTTGATCCTCTTGAAAGTCGAGTTCTTTCTGGTTGATGCCATGAACAATATTTTTGATGCCTTTGCCAGGAGCTGTAAACAATACTTGTTGTATACCGGGGCGCAAGTGACGGCTTAGACCTTCCTTATCGCGCCAAGCACCTGTATTATCAATCAAAATAGCATCTTTGATACCATAGTTGGTGTAGTCTACATCCTCTGGGCTGCCAGCAAAAATTACTTGCACACGACAACTATTCACAATCAATTGTTGGGTCTCTTGATCTACACTGATTGTACCACGAAACTTGCCATGAATAGAATCCTTACGTAGTAAGGAAGCACGTTTGAGCAATTCCTCTTGAGGATTTTTCTTGTTTTTGGGGCGCAGTACAATCGCTTTTAGACGCAATTGTTCTCCACGTCCCATCATTTCGATAAGAAAACGTGCCGCCAAGCGGCCAATACGACCAAAACCATATAATACAACATCTCTGGGCGTAATTACTTTTTCTGCTTTGGCTTTTGGGCCAATAAAGTCTGCCAATTCGTTGGCAATAAACGCATCCAAACTCTCCCAATGATCGCGGTTGTTGATCCATTCAGTCGCCAACTTGCCCAAATCAAGGCGAGAGGGGGCTAGATCCAATTTGGCAATAGATTTGGCAATGGCCACGCTCATTTGTAAGGTAATGGGTTGCTTGGCGTAGTTTTTGGCAAATAGATGGTCATTGATGACTTCTGTAGGACGAGAGTCATAAATATTGCGACGGAATAAAATCACCTCAATGGAGCGGTCGAAGCGTAAATCTCCTACCACCTTTAGCAATTCCAAAGCGGCTTTTTCATCTTCCCTCCAAGTACTTAGATGGGATTCAAACTGTGTCTCTAACGTAGTTACGTCCATGATGTTAATAGTCTTTGAGTAGTACAAAAAGCATTGATAAAGAGGCAATGAGCTTAAATTGGACTACTGAGAAGCAATAAAATTTGCACGAATTTCGCCTTTTTTGACAAGCTATGCAAGGAACCTCAAACGTTTTTGTATTTGTTAACCTTCTGTATGGCAAAATATACCAGTTGCTAACCCAAAGAACCAATTGAATAAAATCTTAATAAGAGGGACAAATGAGATTATAAACTGTACTATAAATAGTGTACTTTTATGGCCTGTATCAAAACCCTATGTTAATAAGTATTGTAGAAGAATGATGACCCTTAGAATGAAAAAATTACTCCTATTATTATTGTTTGGATGGTTAATTATTGGCCAAATGAGAGCCCAAAGAAATGGTTTTGCTGAGTTTGAAATGCATCAATTAGGCTTGAAAGAACAACCAACCCGACCCAGTGCTATGCCCACAGATTCATTGTATGTAGAGGTGTGGAGTGGCCAAAAATACTTATCCCATAAGATAAAGGCAGGGCAAACGCTGTATTCAATTAAGCGATTTTATGCGGTCGATTTATCCGATCTATACTACTGCAATCCCAATTTGGAGGCCAATGGTTTGTCGGTGGGGCAACGTCTGAGAATCCCTTTGGTGAGTCGTGCTTTGAGGCGTTATAGAGGGGCCAATTTTGTAGAGGAAGACTACATTCCTGTTTATTATAAAGTACGACCTTCCGAGACCTTGTATCGAATAGCACGCATTTATTTTCGGTTGCCCGAAGAGGTGGTGCGCGATCGCAACCAATTGTTTTCCAACCAGCTGCACAGCAATGATGTTTTGCTGATTGGCTGGATTAGTCAAGATGGAATTCCAGATTCGCTCAAAACCATTTCGGGATTGCCAGGGATTTTGGGAGAGGAGAGCCAAAAAAATAAATATCGTTATGAGGTTTATTTTGATGGTAAGAATGAGCAGATGCTACAAGGTAGTGCTTGTTGGGATAAGGCTATGGATTTGTCGGACAAAAACAAACTGTATGTGCTTTGTTCGTATGTTCCCAAAGGGCGTATTGTGCGCTTAGAAAATCCTATGACCAATCGTCAATTGTATGCACAAGTGGTTGCCCCCAAACCCGATAATTCGTTTACACAAGGGGCGGTTGTCTTGGTCACCCCCACTGTAGCCAAAGCCTTGGGGGGCTTAGACACGCGTTTTTATATCAAACTCTACTACTGTAAATAAATAAAATCTTGTAGAAGTCTAATCAAAACATTTGATGTAGAGGGTATCAGATAAGATATTATTGCTCCAGCGATCTGCATTGTCTTTGATGGCTATTTTGTAGACGACAGGATCGTAATAATTGGGTTGTGGTTGGCACAAAATCAAGGGATTGTTGCGGTTGATGCCACAAAGTTGAGAGAGTGAAACGGTGATTTCACCAGAAATACCACTTACTACCCCCTGTTGGGCAATAGTAGGGATTTTGTAACGCAGAGTGTCATTGGGGGTACGTCTAGTATCAATAATTAGAATGTGATCTTCGGTATCACCATCTTGCCCCAAATCTCCATCACCATCTGTAAAATTAAAGGTCACATCTACGTTTCCCGATAATTGTTGAACGGTATCCATAGAAAAAGAACCCCAAGAGATGTTGGGAGTATCATCATAAATAGGAGGGCGTTCACAAGCAGTAAAATAACACAAACAGCCCAAAAGACACCAGGCAATTAATAAATGACGCATAATTCTAATTTTATAGCTTTATAACAAATACAAACGCTAATTACATTCTAAAGTAATACGATCGCTCTGTATAATATTGCTCCAATTGCCTGCACGGTCTTGCATTTGTATTTCATACTGCATATTATCAGTAGGATAATCATTGCTTGGTTGGCAAGAAGTGCCATTGGGATAAATACAGCAAGAAGAATAGACGACTAAGGTTATACTTCCCTTGCGACTGTTGTTGTTATTGAGTAAATAATCGGGTACTTTATAAGACGCAAGAATCAAACCGTTTCTAGCATCTGTCACAATAATATTTTTGCTAGTATCGCTACCAATATCGCCATCACCATCTACAAAATTGAAGGTTAAGAACAGCGAGTCGGCTCCATTCTGAACCATAAAACTTTTAGAAATCTCAGAAAAGGTCAATACAGGAGTAGTAGAGTATTTTTCTTGACAAGAAAAAAGGGTAATAGAGAACAGGAAAGCTAAAAAAGCAGTTAATTTTACAGACATAAGTATCAATCCTAAGCAAAAATGAATTTAGATTATCAAACGCTTACTGCACGCATCAATGCTCTGACAGCAGCTGATTTTGAAGCAACAGCTTTGGCTGTCTTTCAATACCAATACCAAAATAACGTACTTTATCAACAATTTGTTGATTTGTTAAGGATTTCTCCCAATTCAGTCAATAGTCTTGAGGCCATTCCTTTTTTGCCCATCCAATTTTTTAAACAACATCAAATTCAAACAGAGGAGTGGACAGCCGCGCAAATATTTACCAGCAGTGGCACCAGCCAACAAATAACCTCCAAGCATTATATACGCGATTTGTCTTGGTATCAACACCATGCTTTTGAGGCTTTTGAGGCTGTGTATGGTGCTTTAAAGGATTATGTTGTCTTGGCACTTTTGCCCTCTTATTTGGAACGTCAGGGCTCTTCTTTGGTTTTTATGGTAGAGCAATTTATTCAGCGTTCTCAACAAAAAGATAGCGGATTTTTTCTTTATGATACCCAAACATTAGTACAAACTATAGCAACCTGTGCCCAACGAGAACAACCTGTATTGCTATTGGGGGTAACCTATGCACTGCTCGATTTGGCCGAAGCCTATCCGCAAGCCTTAGAGGATACCATTGTCATGGAAACAGGAGGCATGAAGGGCAAAAGAGCCGAACAAACCAAGCAAGCTGTACACGACCAATTAAAAGCTGCTTTTCAATTGTCGGCTATTCACTCTGAGTATGGTATGACAGAATTATTGTCACAAGCCTACTCAACAGGGCATGGCATTTTTAGACCAAGCCAATTGATGGCGGTATTGGTGCGCGAAACGACAGACCCATTTAATTATGTAGCGACAGGCAGAATAGGAGGGTTGAACATTATTGATTTGGCCAATGTGGCAACGTGCAGTTTTATTGCTACCGATGATTTGGGGCGCAGACATCTGGACGGCACTTTTGAAGTGTTGGGGCGTTTTGATGCCAGTGATTTGAGAGGCTGCAACCTCTTGGTAGCCGAACCTTAGAACTTTTTTAAGGAAGCTTGCAAAATTCCTATCTTTGTTGTACTTTAGAAAAGCCTTTGAATATCTTGGGTTAATGAATTTATGGAACATTACTTTCTAAAAAAATAAACATGTCAGAATTACTACTTCCAGATGTATCAGGATTATCACTTTCCTCTGAGCGTCTAGCTACTGATGCCCCTTTACAAGAAGGAGAGATAAATGTGTTTGAAACACTCAAAAAACACAAAAAATTGCCCCAGGTAATTGTAGAGGAAGATGATTTTAAGCAAGAATTGATTTTGAAATGGAAAGAAATACGTACCCCTCGTACCCTCCCTGGTTACAAAGACTTAGTAGGCAAGAAGTTGGCAGAGTACAAGTTTCAGTACTTAGGACAGTTTGTACTCAATGGTAATCCTGTTAACATTGAGCAAGAAAAATTCATTAATCGTTTTACCAAAGAAAAAATTACCAAAGAAACGATTGAAAGCTCAGGATGGTGCAATTGTACTTGGTTGATTGATTTTTTGGCCAATGCCAAAGGAATAGGACAAGATACGACTAGAGACGAACAGTTGAGTTGGTATTCCAACGACGAAACTTGGGTCTTGGAATTGCATCGCAAGTCTATAGGCGATACTAGTAGAGATCAAGAGCATTTCGCCTTTGATAAAGACCTAAAAAAACTTAGGTGGAAGCATGTAACTTGGTTTGCACAGTAGAAAATACCCGTAAAAGAACGATATATAGAGGTGCCCGTAGGATAATAATTCCATTTCCTGCTGACACCTTTTTTATT
>JBGCDW010000002.1:0-5158 GCA_045105775.1 Aureispira sp. | reverse complement strand
GCTTCCCGACTCTTCAAGTCCTAATCACCCCAATTAAAACCCAAATTTATTATCGTGAGTTGAATTTTACTTCCCAATAAAAGCCAACTTTTAATTTCTTACTTGTTAAGTTGCTTTACTATATGCCAATAAAGTGCCAATACCTACTTTGTTTTAATTATCAACACTCTATATATTATATCTAAATTTATTTATTCCTGTTTTGAAACACCCCCTTCGTTTTGACTCCATTCTGACACTTTACTCATTCCGCCCAGATGCTTCATATAGGCACAAAAAAATGGCAAGCACTTCAAAAGCACTTGCCATTTTCACAACAAGATATATGCGTTTACTTTACCAATTGTTCTATTGCCTCAGCAAGTGCTTCTTCTTCTGTTTGGCCGTCAAGAGGCTTAAAAGTAGTCTGGTATTTGAATACTACTCCTTCAATGGGTAAAATATCAAAACCTGTAAGGTGCAATTCGTGTGCTTTGAAATCATAGACATATTCGCCTAATGTTTCATAAGGGGTAATAATAGGAAGTGCCCGCTCTAAGTTGTCCCACTTATACTGGTGTTCATTTTGTGGATCAACAATAAGAGCCTCTATAGCGGCATTTTGTTGGCGACTATCGGCCAAATGATCGAGAAGTTGATTCCACTCGCGCTGACTCAAAACCGTGGGCGTGTCTATCGTCTGGTTTTTTACCTCTGGAATAAGGTAACCATAATATCGACTGCGTTCATCTTGTGCAAAAGTAATGCAATCTACGCCCCATTCACCTGCTTTGACGATAGCGGTTGGTGTGAATCCTACCTTTGAAACCATTATTTTGCGTGCCACTGTGTTACCTTTTGGCAAATGTGCTACAAAATGTTGTACTTGTTCACTATCTATTTTTTCTTCCAAATGCCTCAACTCAACAGCATACCAAGTATTAAAATTCATGACATCCTCCAAAAAACGAAACCACAAATGAGGTTTAGAAAAATCATCTTCTCCTGCTATTTGCAGGTCTAAATGATTTTCATTCTCAAACCAACTGTACAACTCAGATTCCAAATTTTCAATCAATTCACTCACAATACGATCTTTTTTTCTTCTAATAAAACTAAAATAATAATAGGAATTGGCAAATCTCCATTCCAGTTGTACTCAATGTTTCCAGATTCATCAGAGCCCCAACGCAATTTACCATCCGACCAATTGCACAATATATCTCCTGTGGTGGCACTCCCTTCTACCAACTTTCCATCCTCCAACACATTTAATTCAATGTTTCCTTGCTTATGACTTCCTAGACGAAGGTTTTTTCCGTCCCAATTGTATAAAACCTTATTATGACTAGAATTGCCTTCACGAATGAATTGCCCATCAAAATTGTAGGCTACTTCTCCATAACTGGCATTTCCATGAATCAGTTTTTTACCATTCCAATTAAAAATAACTTTGGCCGAACTTGCGCTACCGCGCTTAATTTTTAGGGTCATATTCAATAATTTTTTAAAACAGTTTATACAGGTCTTTTATTATTTACCTTTTAAATTAGTCTTCCAAAAGGTAAGCATAAAAAATGGGACAGCGTGTTTTAAAATCACATATTCACTATCAAAAATCAAAAATCGAAACTTAGTAAATCTATTACATATTTATAAAAAACACTCTTATTTATTCCGATAGCAACTCGTGTAGTATATCCATTATCTGCCAAGTAAATTTCCCCAGCATTAGGTGGACTAACAGCCGCTAATAATTGTTTTTCTTCGACTTCAAACGCATTTTCTAAGCCTAAATAACAAGTAGCCAATACATCCCACATATAATAGGTAGCATGATAACTAGGAATAGTATAAACTGTACTGGCCCATAGCTGCCCTGCCAATTGTGCATATTCATAAGGCAATCTAGCTATTTTTTTTAAAAAATCTAAATCCACAGGCACCTGATTTGTGACATCTAAAGAGATTAGTACTAAAGGCAAATTATTCGCTAATAGTGTTTGGGTATGTTGAGGTGCCCAGTAAGCATTCCACTCTGCACTGCCATCATGCCAATGTGCCTGCACATTGCCCCCCACTTCTACGGCTCCTCCCATCCAGACCACTTGCTCAATCTTATGAGCCAATTCTGGAGCTTGCTCCAAGGCCAATACTAAATTAGAACAAGGGCCCGTCATTAGTACAGTAACTTTTGTATCCGCTTGTTGCAATTGATCGATCAACAAAGTGGTCGCTCTAGGCAATTGGCTAGAAGGAGGCGTTTCTATGCCAATCAAACTCGGCAAAGCATTGGCAAACATGGGTTGTGCCCGCCAAGCTGAAGGAAAAGCATTTTCGCCATAATAAGTTCCCACTCCTATAGGCACAGCTGCCTTTCCAGCTTTGGCTAAAATTTGTGCGGTAGCCTGCACCGCAGGTTCCAAGTAACAATCAGCAGGGGTAACCGTCACGCCCAATAATTCTATATCAGGCATTCTTAATAATAATAACAAAGATAATAGATCATCAATCCCCCCATCGTGATCAAAGAGTACCTTTCTTTTTGCTTTTTTGCTCATTTTTTTTGATAATTTTACTGTGTAACTAACGTTCCAGTTGCATTATCCCCAAAACAACGGACTTATGAAAACATTTTGCTACTCCATTTTACTCTTTTTGTTTGTATTGATAACAAGTTGTCAAAATCAAACTGTTTCCTCTCCTGCGTCAACCACCACCATTGATACCTTTACCACCAAAGATTATCAATTATATTTGCCCAATAATGCCCAGCAGGTTTTGATTCTATTTCCAGGCGGGGGCACTGTTGCCAAGGATATTGCTGCTAATTTTGCTATTGTGGAGCCAGCACCTCAGCAAAAGGTTGCCCTATTCCTCATGAATTTTAATCGACATTTGTGGATGACACCCGACAAATGTGAGCAATTGACCAACATCATAAGCACGGCATTCCAAGAGCATCAACTAGAGTCTTTGCCTGTGGTATTGGGGGGCATGTCTATAGGCGGCAATGTAGCCACTACCTTAGGCAGTTATTGGCTAAAGCAAGAAAAAGCACCATCACTAAAAGGTGTTTTTATTGTAGATGCTCCACTCGATTTATATGCTTTGTATGAGAATGCCTTATTTGATACCAAACGCCCAGAGTTGGACGAGCAACGCCTAGCAGAACCCAATTGGATTATTAATTATTTTACGGCTGCTTTTGGCACAGACTCCACAGAATTGATAACCAATATCCAAACAGTAGCTCCACTCACGTATGCCCAGCAGCACTGGGACAATATAGCCCCACTACAAGCCATTTCTACTCGTTTCTATACCGAACCCGACCCTGCTTGGTGGCAAGCCAATCGCCAAACCGAGCACGAACGCACCAATGCCCACATGCTCCAGCAATGGACCACTCTACTCAAACAACAGGATTGGCAACAACTGGAACTGATCCAAACCCAAAACAAGGGCTACCGCGCCAACGGAGAACGCCATCCACACAGTTGGTCGATTGTGGAAGTAGAAGAGTTGTTGCAGTGGGTTAAGAAGGTTGGGGGATAGATGATTTTGAATTCTTAAACTACTTGTTAGTGTATCCTGCTACAATTTATTAATTTTGAGGGCAAGGTTGCTTCAAAATTCATTCTACTTATGCAGACGGCTGATTTTTACCAAATTTTAGATACAGAACTCACCAAGATTGTTGAAGAGGAAAAAGACAATGCTTATATCCAAAGCCAATCCAAAGCTCCCAACAATCAGAAGTCCTATGCCCTACTCATTTGGTTCTTGAAGTTTTATGGCAACCCTTTGTATCGTTTGGATTACCAGCAATTCATTACAGATGAGGGGCAAGATTATTCTTGTGATATTGTATTGAGCAAAAAAGACAGTCGAGGGGAAGTGCATTTCTATGTCATCCAGTCCAAGTGGAACAATCAAAAAAATGCCAATAAAACCACTTCTAGAGATGATATTCTAAAAGCAATGAGCGAGTTTAATACCTTACTCAAATTCAATTTTAGCCAATTGAACCCCAATGAAAAATTGCGCCCCAAGTTAGAAGCATTGCAGCAACACTTGTCCAACAATAAAAAGGTAACGTTTATTTTTTTGGGTTTGGCTTCTTATGATGGAGGAGCAGAGGAGCACATTGCAGCCTTCAATCAAGCAGATGCCAACGTGCATTTTCAAGTCATTGGTATTGACACCATCAAATCCGATTACATTGCACGGCACTACAAGGGCATTACCCCCATCAATCCATTAGAACAACAAGAAGATCCTAGTGAATTGACGGTAGAATTGGAATTGGCACAAGACCCTGGCAATTTTATCAGCATTCACAAGCCTTTTGAAGCTTATATTGTCCTCTTGCGTCCCGATGCAATTCATCAATTGTTCCAACGTTTTCGTTTTTTGCTCTTTCAAAAAAATGTCCGAAATCCATTGCTACAGTCCAAATTCAATGAGCAAATCAAACGAACCGCCCAAGAGAATCCCGATTATTTCTGGTATTATAATAATGGAATAACAGGTATTGCCAAATTGCTACCTGCTTTGGGACAACAAGCACAAAAAATTGCCGTCACAGGCTTTCAAATTATCAATGGTGCCCAAACGGTATATTCGATTTATAGAGCCTATGAAGAGTCCAATGCCTTGGAACGGGAAATTATGAATCGGGATATTTTGGTGACGCTGCGATTGATTCGCTCGGGCGGTGCTGACTTTGATTTGGATGTAACCCGTTATACCAATGCCCAAAATCCGATTAGTGATCGTGCTTTTCGTGCCAATGACCCTGTTCAATTGCGCTTGCAAGAAGAGTCCTATAAAACGAGTTATTGGTATGAGAAACGAGATGGGGAGTTTAGGGAAGTGCCAGAGGGGGTTACAGTGGTTTCTAATGAGGAGTTTGCTAAAGCTTATTCGGAGTTTTATTTGTGGGGATTTTTTAACCATCCAATATTTTTTTTAGCTCAACGTCGAGTAGGTAAAGATCTTTTCTTTCTTACTTCAGAAGAACATGAAGAAGGTCTTTATGATACTATTTTTAATAATAATGTGTCTTTCAAAATCCTACTTACGGCCTATTTATTCTACACTACTTACAGGCAATGGTTTAAGTATTGTAGCAATATGAAATTCTATAGCAGAGCATTATTTTATGCTAGAATCG
>JBGCDW010000001.1:0-4018 GCA_045105775.1 Aureispira sp. | reverse complement strand
TATAACATTTTGTATTAACAAAGTTCTGTATACACAGGAAAAAGTTATTTAGGCAACCTTAACATGGGGTAATTGCTCCGTGGTGTTATAATTTATTCTTCGCAACCTTAAATATAATTAAGGTTGCCTTTTTTTTGTCCGCTTCTCTCCTAGTGGATAGCTTTTCCGAATTTCAAATAACAAATTATATTTCGTTTTAATGTGTTTAACTTAAGATAAGTTATAGGCAAAATGAGAAGATATACTTTATTGCTTATCTTTTTCTGCCCCAGAATTGTAGCCTGTTTTGGGGACTTAGGAATATGCTATCCAAACTGGCAAGGCAAATGCTGCAAATGTTTGGGCATCTCCTTTATGGGATTGTTTTCCAAACTCATGAAACTCAATTTAGTTAATGCTGTCATAGAATCAGGCAATTCTTTCAGTTCATTTCCTTGTAGATACAGCCATTTCAGTGCGTTCAAATTTCCGATACTATTGGGAAGTTCGGCCAATTCATTGTAAGCCAAATCCAAGTAATCTAATTTGGAGAGTTTGCCTATATTTTCAGGTAACTGACAGATGTTATTATTTTTTGCTCCCAACTCTTCCAAATTAGGTATTTGAGCCAACGTTGCAGGCAACGCTTCAATGGTATTACTCCCTGCTTCTAATACCCGTAGACTCGTGAGAAATTGGAGTCCTTCTGGCATTTTTTTTAATTTGTTGTGGCTTATGTACAATTCAATGAGGTTGGCATTGTGTGGAGAAAACACTGGAAATTCTTTGATGATGTTGCTGCTTACATCCAACAATTGCAATCTTTGGCAAGTCAAAGCGGGTAATATTTCTAGATAATTGTTTCCTAAATACAATTGACTTAATTGCTGAAGCTTGCCCCAGTATTTAGGCAATTGGTTTAACTTATTGTGTTCTAAATGAACAACTTTTAAGTTGGTTAAGTTGGTGAATGCTTCTGGGAGCCTTCTTAAATTGTTAGTTTGTAAATTTAAGAAGGCTAATTGCCGCAATTCCCCGATACTATTAGGGATTTTGGTAAGTTGATTCTTTTGCAAATACAGGCTTTCTAGCGTTGTTAAACAACCTATATTTTGAGGCAAGGTACTCAGTTGATTGTTCTGTAAATCTAACTTTTTTAGATTTGGGCAATGGCTTACGGCTTTTGGCAATCGTTTAAACGCATTGTTCTCTAATTGTAGTATTTCTAAGTTTTCTAGCTGATTGATGGAATTTGGCAAGTCAACTAATTGATTATCTTGTAAGTACAAATGCTCTAAGCACACTAACAAGTGTATAAACTTGTGCACTTCCTTCAATTCTTTATTGCCTAAATACAAACGATCTAAACACAGTAGATACTGTACAACAGGCTCTACTTCCCCATTGGTTCCTGTTTTGTACTGATTCAGCCAAGTATTCAGTTCTAGCAATTGGTCTATTAGAGGGATAGTAGAAATGTGTTGGCTCCTCATCAAAGTAAAAGCCAATTTAATGTTGTGCTCCTCTCCTGTTAGGAATAATTCTGTGAGTTTTTCTATCAATTCAAGATCTAATGAATTCATTGTAGCTATTGCTAGTAACGGTGGCTCATGAAGTGGCTGAATGGCCGTGTAATACCTTATGCTTGAGGCTTATGAGGTTTGTACAATGTTGGAGACATTTGCTTCATCAACTCCTTCATTTTTTGAGAACTTAATACTTTTTTAAGACTTATTGGAATATATTGCAATGGGTTGTCATGGTAATTTATAAGTTCTAAATTGGTCAAGTTGCCCAAATTTTCGGGAAGTTGTTGCAGTTGATTGTTGTTAAGTTGCAACAGTTTTAAATGATTTAAGTTGCCTAAACTAGCAGGAATACTTTGTAATCGGTTATTACTCAAATCTAAAGACCCTAAATGAACCAATGCTCCAAAACTATCTGGTAAATGTTCTAATTGATTGTCTCTTAGGCTTACAAGTACTAGGTTAACTAATTTTCCAAAGCTAGGGGGAATTTCGCGCAATTGGTTTTCGCTCAGATCCAATCGCTCCAAGTGAAGCAACGTTTCAAAGATCGAAGGCAAGGTCTGCAATTGATTGTTGTCCAAATTTAATTCCTTGAGATGGATTAAATGCTCAAAACTATCTGGTATTTGTTGCAATTGGTTGTTGCTCAGTTCTAATCTTTGCAGGCCAATCAGTTTTCCAAAATCATCAGGTAAAGTTTGTAATAGATTATCATCCAAATTTAATACTTCTAAACAAGTCAATTCGCCTAAATTTGGAGGTAAGGTTTTTAATTGATTATTGCACAAATCTAACTCTTTGAGGCGAAGTAATTTACCTAATTCTAAAGGAATTGCTTCTAATTGATTTTCGCTCAAATCTAGTATTTCTAAACGTATCAATTGCCCCAAGCTGGAGGGTAAACGTTGCAATTGATTATTGTACAAATCTAATTTCTTGAGGTTGACCAATAATTGTATAGCATCGGGAATAAATTGCAATTGATTATTGTACAAGTCCAACTCTTCAATCTGAAAAAGATGGATTATTAGTTCTTTACTCCCAACAGACTCCTTTACCCCTTTATTATAAAGATTCAACCAACTATTTAGTGCTTCAAATTCTTGGTTGATAGCCAAAGTCTCTATTCCCTGCCCTTGCATTAGCTCAAAAGCTAATTCTACATTTTTCTCTTGACCTGATAAGATAAGTTGGGTGATTTTTTTCTCAGTAGTCAATAGGTTATTCATACAGTATATTGTTTTGATAACAAATCAATTGGGAATAGGCATTGGATTCATTGTGGCAGTTTTCAAAATATTCACATCATATTATATATTTAAATAGTCTAGTTAATTTAAGCCATTTGCCAAGTGTTGAAAATTTAAATAAGATGTTTGGATTTATACTTCATGCTTTAAATTTAGGTTATTATGCATGATTTTCAACAAATATTGATGGGACTACTTCAAACTTACAATAAAAAATTGTACCAACATATAAACATCATGAATATTTAATTTCAGTGTAGAACAAAAGCGATACTAGCAATAAAAGCATCTGACAACTACTTCGGCATTTTTTGTCCTGTATCTAGAAATTTGTTAGTTTTTGAGTAGTAGCTAATAAATCAAATAGCACATATGCTATTCAAAACATATGTGCTATGGAGTATTTTTGAGGGTAGATGAGAGTATTAGCTGTTAATACAATCGGAATAGCATTAGATTGGCAACCATTAGGTAAAATCTGGCGTAGATAGTGTATTGTATAACCCGCATAAAATGACTTTATGTTTTTAAATAAAAAAAGATAGTCTAAAATTTTAGACTATCTTTTTTTATTTAAAAACATACTGGGTAGAGGTATGTTGCCAACCAAAAGGCTGGCAACATGTTCAACTGCACTACACCAATATAGGAGCTGAAAAAACATTACCCTTTTCTGTATATACAATTGCGGTATAGTTTCCTTTTTCTAATTCGGATAAATCGAAGGTACAATCGTTGCTATTGCATTGGTTAGAATGAAAATGCACAATATCATCTCTTCTGACAACCACTTCGGTAATAGAATCTTGATCATCATAGACGGTGATCGCCATTATTATATCGTCCATGACGATAATTCCCCCCCCCTTCTATTGATTGTTCAAGAGAATAATTGGTATTTTGCTCAATGAATACATTATTGTATGCAGAAACAGGAATTGCAGCAATAGCAACAAGTAATAATAGATTAAATTTTAAATATCTCATACTTACTGGTGTAATTGTAAGTCATGAGAGGCCCCTACTCTTCACTGCTAGATTATATTTTAATAATAATTTTCATGTAAATATAAAATTATTTCTATGAAATATTATTTTTAGGTTCTCTTTATTTCTAATTAAGTAATCGTTCAAAAATAATAACAACTAAAAATGTTGTTTTGAAAAGTTCAGAAATAAGTTATGTCCAATGTTTGCACAAATCCTGTCCACGGCATAAAAAAGGCTATCAGGGGTTGTATAATCTTTGGGTTTGAGCCA